>JBEGUE010000038.1:0-23820 GCA_041179045.1 Pseudomonadota bacterium | reverse complement strand
TGCCTCCACTAGGCGATGACCAACTCCACAATTGAATACGCCTTGGGATTGGAGGTAAACCTCTTTTGCAATCCTGAGAACTTCAGCTGTCCAAGGGTGAATACGAACAGGCTCTAAATAGGATCTGGCGTTGATCTGAGAAAGTTCGCTATCAGGATTATGAAAGCCCATCAAAGATTGCACTTGTTCAATGGCTAAAAAAGCCTGATCTAGGGCTTCTGATGGGGGCAATTCATCTTTAATCCTGATTTCTACGAAGGTGCCTAAGAGCGGCTTACAGCGAATCATTTTGCTTTTAAAGTGAAGGCCTGATTTTTCAAAGCGATGTCATATAGGACTGCAACCCGCTTGACGCCATCAGTCAGGTGTTTGCAGGAGAGGGTGGCCCCACCAATATTCTGAATATCTTGATTGAGCTTGATGGGGTCTGCAGCCGTCTTTCCGACGAACTGTTTAAGCCAGTTTGCTTCTGCTACTTCATACCCATAAGATTCAACGTATTCCAGAATCTCAATTCCAGTTACTGCGCCCGATGAATTGAGTGCAACTGCGTAAGTAATCATTTCATGTTTACCGACTACCTCATCTACGATGAACCAAGTTCCGTCAGCTGCCCTCCAAATTCGCTCCCCTTGAAAGGGGTGGCGAATACTCGAAGCTGAGCGCATTTTGTCTTGCAGTTCATCGGTGATGATGATGGGATTTTTAACAAGCGATTGATTGGGTATCAATATCTTTTGAGCTTGTTCAACGGATACATAAATCTTAGCCTGTGCAATGATTGGCGCAGTTACTGCAGCTAGACTAATAACTAAAAGAGGGTTAATTTTCCAATTCATATTCATTTCTTTAGTTCAGAGGAAATCCAACTTTGACAATGAATTCATTCACTGAATGGCTATCCCAAACGCGCGCATTGGAGCATTCGGCTTCCCCACCACCCATGCAGTTGCCACCCTTGAGTTGATAGCGCCAAGCACCAGTGACCCACCAATCTTTAGCGGCGTAGTGCATATTGGGTCCCACAAAAGTTGCGCGTTGGACTTGATTGCGTAAATTCAATTCTGAGTAGTCATTGTGAAAGCGTGCCTCAACACCAGCGGACCATTTAGGCGCAAACCGATAGCTAGCACCCACTAGGAAGTCGAGCATCGATTCTGGTACGTTGCCATTCTCAATAAACTTCAAGCGTTCATTTGCGACAACTACGTTACCCGCCAAAATCAATCGATCGTCAATAAGATTGGATTGCAATAGTAGGCGAGCTTCAATTTCATTTTTATTTCTACCAATAGTTGGCTCTAAGTAAAGACCCACACCAACGGGTGATGTCACTGGATTAGTCAGTCGATAAATGGCTTCTAGTGATCCACCCTCAATTCCACTTTTTCTATAGGGGGTGGCTGGATCATGACTGGATGGCACCCCATACCCACCTGTACAACTTGCGCTATCACCGCAAGCCTCTGGATTGGTGTAATTCTGATTTGCGCTGGTGTAGTAGGAATTGATGTAGCCAGCAATTTGTAAATCATTGGTAAGGCCATACTCCAACTCGGTTCTCGCTGTCCACGCATCGTAGGTGCCGGCAGCTTGTTGTTTGTTCAGTTGTAAGCGTTGTTCAAACTCGAGTTTTCCTTTGGGTTGGAGATCGAGGGTGTAAATCCACCCAAATGCACCTTCACCCGCATTGGCGAATGAGAAGTGCAGGGCTGTGGCTAATAGGATGCTAAAGGCAACAAGTCTTTTGATAGTCATTTTCATGGTCTAGTGGGCTGGTCAATAAAAGTAAATGAGAATGATTCTCAATATACAGTAGATGAGAATAATTCTCAATTGAGAAATTGACCCTGCGCGCTATGGTGTTGAGTTCTGACCTGCGAATGGTCCCGAGCTTGTAAGATTTGGATCTATGGATTCAGAAGCCCTGGTGAAGCTGGTCACAATGAAGATGCCTTTCGGCAAGCATGCTGGCCGTGCACTTGCAGATTTACCTAGCAACTATTTAGCGTGGTTTGCGCGCGAAGGATTTCCCAAGAGCGAGCTGGGCCAGTTGCTAGAGCTGATGCACACCCTAGACCACAATGGCTTACGCGGATTATTGGCTCCTATCCAGCGGGCCCATGGAATTACTCCCCAGAGCCGCGAGCAGTAAAGGATTACTTGGAACGAACTATCGCTGTCACGCGATTACGTTCATAGACCACATTAGGTGAATCTGGCGAACTGCTTTGGGAGAGGGTGACCTGCAATGAACTTTGCGCCTGAATTTCTTGAGCTAACTTTTGAGCCAGCTCTAGATTGCGGTCGTATTGGATCTGCACATGGCTAACCTTTCCCGCTTTGACGTTAGAGACCAGTGCTGCAACCTTTTCAGCCGAATACTGATCAAAAAAGATGGGATACCAGCCGCCAACTGTAGGCCTAGACTCTTGACCACTCTTTTCGGATTGATTGCTGGACTTGCTTCCGACGACCTCTGTTGGCAGGCGAAAGTCGATGCCGGTCTTCTGAATCAGTTCGGCATAAGAGATTGGTGCATTCATTTGCGCATCATCGGTGTTTTCAACCCAATAAGCCCAAGCTAATTTTTTGGCAGGATCGTAGACCAGTTTGTAAAGATGACTCGGAATGGTGACCTTACCTTTACCAATACTACCGGCATGACCCACTGATCCAGTAAAGACATAGATATCGCCCTGTGCGCGCTTGATATACATCCTGGTGGGCTCCTCAACCCGCTTGGCCCAGATGCCCTGATTATTTTGCCGAGCTTGCGGCATCATATTTGCTAGGGAGAATGACTGCGCCATTCCCCGCTCGCTGGTCATGTCGCCAGCTGGCACGTTGTGACCCCGGTCATATCCGCTACCGCGATAGTCTGCCAGTAGGGCGCGTTCATGCGCTGGAAGTCGAGCCTCTTCATAGAATTGATTGGTACGGCGAGGGTGTGGCGCTTGGAGTTGCTCGCCATTGAGTCTCTCAACGGTATAGATGGGCTTCTTGTCCATAGGCGAGTAATAGATCGCAAAATCATCAAAACACAGATCTCGCCCCACTTGTGTAGTGCTTGGTATTTGTTGGGACGGGAATAGATTTTGGCACTGATCAAAGAGGGCGGACGCACTCAGTGGTAGCCAAAGCGAACTAAATAAGAAAAGTTTGACTAGGAATTTCATTACATGTCAGTGTAATGAGTGTCATCGCGAGGGGATGAGAGTTTTATATATATTGATTGGGTAAGTTAGCTCTAGAGATAGTGTTTGCAGGGGTTTAAGAGTCATTTGTGTGGCCGCTTCATGCCAGCACAACATCTCAAAATAGATTGATCTACAACTTGAGATGATCATCGAAATAACACTACCGGTAGAAAATTTAGCCCATCCGAATACTAGATGTACGGGTTAGCCGTCTTTTTCTGAGAGTGAAAATAGTAAAAAAGTCCGATTTTGAGCACTTTTTTATTATATGAAATAAGTCCTTACTAACTTCTATAAGTTATTGAAATTAAACAATTAAATATCAAGCCTACAGGCTTTCTTAGGGATCGCCCCTATTTCAAGACCTAAAAGTTATCGAAGTAAGGTTCTTTATTCTTGACTTGATATAAGAACCTTTTTAGGATGGCACATGTTTTTTACTTATTGCAGCGCAACATAAATCAGAGTAATGATTGTTGGGGTTCTGCAAGACTACGAATGAATAAATGTTTTTCTGCCAATTCGAATGACACGCAACTAGCTCAGCCGGTAACGGCCCACGCTAAAGAGTTGCTAGCTTATGCGCTGTCTCCTGTCTATCGGGTCATGAATGGTTTATTGATTGTGACTGTGTTCATGATTGTGGGGCTTTGGCTTTCTGGTAACGGAACTCAAGCAGGCGCATTTGATTTAGCCCGCATCTTAGTTCCAGATGAAGCTCGCCATATGGTTTGGCAAAATGGTTTTGGAATGCTCGATCAGTATCAAGAGCAAGCTCCCAAGGCGGTTGCGGATAAAGAGATTGCTAATGTGATCTACGACGGCAAGGGATCCAACACCCCTCATAGCGGTCTCATGAGCGCCAAGCAGCAAACAGTCGCTCTCTTGGTGCCTTCAGTAGCGCATGCCCAGGTGAGGCCGATTTCCCATCTGTCTGATCGCATACCTACTTCAAAAATTGATCCCCAGGCACTCGATTCCAAGTTAATGGTGTCCATTCAGAATCAACGCGCAGTGGCCGACTTCTTTGAGAAGAAGTACAAGTTAGATCGCGCCAAGATCGAGGAATATGTTTCTAACACTGTATTGATTGCAAAAGAGGTCAACATTGATCCGGTGCTCTTACTGGCCGTGATTTCGGTAGAGTCCAACTTTAATCCCCTGATTAAAAGTCATGCTGGTGCTGAAGGGTTGATGCAGGTAATGACCGCGATTCATAAAGATAAGTACGCCTTGTATGGTGGCGCTACTGATGCGGTGAAGCCTGAAGTCAATATCCGAGTAGGCGCTTATATCTTGAAGTATTTGATTGCCACCACTGGCTCACTGCGTAATGGCTTGAAATACTATGTTGGTGCTGCGAATGCAGAGAATGATGGTGGTTATACCGATAAGGTGATGGCCGAAAGAAATCGTTTAATTAGCTTGTGTCAGCCAGCAGCGCCAAACAAATTGACTTTGAACGGTAAAGATTTACGTTCATAAGATCTGCAGTTTCCTCAGGGAAAAATAAAGGCCACTCAGTTTTCGGCGAGTGGCCTTATTACTTGCGAATGCAGGGTGGAATTAATTTACGCCATGCAGCTCGACATCAAATACCAATGTTGCATTTGGGGGAATCACACCACCAGCACCACGTGGACCATAACCCATCTCAGATGGAATGATTAAGGTGCGCTTGCCACCAATTTTCATACCTTGCACTCCTTCATCCCAGCCTTTAATGACATGGCCAGCACCTAAAGGAAAGCTAAATAATTGGCCGCGGTCTAAGGAGCTGTCAAACTTTTGACCTTTGTGATCTGGCGCCTTTTCATCAAACAACCAACCGGTGTAATGCACATCTACATGGTTGCCGGCAGTCGCTTCTTTACCATCGCCCACAACGGTATCTATTTTTTGGAGTTCACTCACGTTTATCTTCCTCTTTGGCTGAAATTGAAGGGCTAGTATATTCTGAGCGTAATCTTTTTGTTCGAGCAAACTAACATGACAAATTTCTGGCCTCATTCTGCATATAAAACCCTCACGGTGGGGTCTGACAAGCAATTGCAAGTGACGGATGATTTCCTGCGTACTTACTTATTACGCCCCGAATTAAACCTAGTTCCTGAATCCTGTGATGTTGAGCGCACCCTACATCAGCGCCTCAATGCAAATCCCCGCGCGGTGATTTCAGATGAGGAAATTGCTGGCATGGCAGATCCCGATATTCAGGTGAACTACCAAGTTTGGCTGAGATATCGAGCCAAGCTATTGGCCGCTAGCTCTTTGGAAAACTTTTACATGAGCTTGTTTAAGGGTGATGGTGTAGATGTGCCACCGCTATTTATATCTCAACTAGCGCAAATATTTATTCGGCACATCTTGGGCGAAGATTGCCATCCACTAGATGCTCGCATGGGTGAGCTCTTCTTTCGAGCCCAGAAGATCACTGTGCTTGAAGATGGTGTGGTGATGGGCGCGGATGATGAGGTGGTAACTCGCAATGCGCAAGCAGGTGAGACTGGAAATATTCTCGATCTTCTCAAGAGCAAGTCGATGTCGATGCGTTCGATCGACTTAGATGTCTTGCATGAGGAAAACGCCGAGCTTTATTGGGGCAAGAGTGAAGATTATGACTTTGCAGTGCAGCTGAACTTTGGTCAGCCGCCTATTAATCATTTTTGCCGCGTCCTCGAGAAATGGGTGCAACACTTTTTAGGCGTCCAGGTGCGCATTACGCCAATGCAGCAAATCTCCGATCCAAAATGGTCTTGGCATGTTGGCTTAGACGCTGCCGCAACCGATATCCTGAACAAGCTTTACAACAAAGAGCCGGTTGATACCGACGAGCTTGAAAAAGTGATTTGCTTATTCCGTTTGGACTTTATTGATGAGGCTGCAGTTACCCAATCCCAGGCTGGAAAGCCGGTATACCTGGGTATTGCGATGAATGATGAGAAGCAGCTCAAACTCAAACCGCAAAACCTGCTCTTCAATCTCCCTCTAGCAAAAGTTTCTTAGGCGGCAGATGAGGCGCTAGTCTTCCTACGATTAGCGCTCAGCCAAATCAAAGCACCAGCAGTGACGGCGACGGGAAGTAGTGATCCCAGATTGAGAATATTCCAGCCCTGCGAGGTAATCAGGGCTCCTGAGCCGAATGAGGTAAAAGCCATCGTGCCAAAGACAAAGAAGTTAATTGCTGCCTGAGCTTTGTCACGCTCCTCGGGTTGGTATGCAGTCATCGCCAGCGATGTGGATCCAGTAAACAAAAAGTTCCAACCAACACCCAGTAAAAATAAGGCAATTAAAAATTGGTGGAAGTCGACACCGGTGAGTGCGATTGCAATACATAGGATATTGAGGATAACTCCAACACCCATGATTTTGAGTGTGCCAAAGCGCTGAATGAGTGAGCCAGTAAAAAACCCAGGCGCGAACATGCCAATCACGTGCCACTCTAAAACCATCGCTGTATCCGAAAACGGAAGCCCACAAATTTGCATGGCAAGAGGAGTAGCCGCCATGAGCAGGTTCATCACACCGTAGCCCAGTGAGGCGCCAATCACGGCAACCATAAAGACCGGTTGCTGCAGAATGGTTTTAAGGCTCCTGCCGGCTGAAAGTGAATGCTGCGTCTTGAATTCTTCTGGAAAGTGGATGAACTGCATCACGATGATGCCAATAAAGCCAGCTATTGAAAGGGTGAGGTAGGCCCCTAGAAATGCGGTATCAAAGAAATCTTTAGTCCAGGAGGCGAGGTTGGGGCCAATCACAGCGCCCAGGATGCCTCCAGCTAGAACCCAAGAGACTGCCTTGTCTCTCATGCTTAGTGTGGTCAGCTCGGCAGCCGCAAATCGATAGAGTTGCCCATTGGCACTGTAATAGCCTGCAATAAAGGTGCCCAGCACCAAGAGCCAAAAGTTTTTGGAAACGGCAGCATAGGCGCATAGAAGGGCTGAAAATACTGCTACTAGGAGACCTAGCTGAAATGAAATCTTGCGGCCAAAGTAATTTTGGGTCTTGGCTACGATTGAGGTAGAAAAGGCGCCGCCCACAACGTAGCCCATCACGGGTAAGGTAGCCATCCAGGCGACTGGACTCAGACTGAGGCCTACGAGGCCATTAATGGCGATAAAGGTCACATTGTTGGTCAAAAACAAGCCCTGGCAGAGAATCAACAGCACGAGGTTTTTGTTGAGTAGGGGGTGCTTGTTCATCATGCACAACAGTTTACGATGTCAGTGAGTGCAGGTTCGCCTTGGTGGATTCCCTTAAATTGACCAACTTCAGCCAATTTGGTGCCTAAAAGCCCTGAAATTGCTGGGGTCGATGATTTAAAATAGATTTCTCGGTCCAGTGCGTGAAATTACGCCCAAGGCAGCCACAAGCGCCTGAAGTGTTGCGTACGGAATGCGAGAGTGGTTCGGTATAAGGCCGACCCCTAATATTTACCCATATCGAGGAAACATCAATGGCTTCAGAGAAATCAAAGATCATTTACACGCTGACAGATGAAGCGCCTTTATTGGCGACCTGTGCATTCTTACCAATCATTCGTACTTTTACGGCTCCTGCTGGAGTTCAGGTTGTAGAAAGCGATATTTCTGTTGCGGCACGCATCTTGTCGGAGTTCTCTGATTGCTTAACGGCTGAACAAAAAGTTCCTGACAATTTGGCTGAGCTGGGTCGTATGACTTTATTGCCGGATACCAACATCATTAAGTTACCTAATATCAGTGCATCAGTTCCACAACTGCTCGCTGCCATTAAAGAATTGCAAGCTAAGGGTTACAAACTGCCCGATTTTCCAGATGATCCTAAAAATGATGCTGAAAAAGCAATTCGTGCACGTTATTCCAAATGTTTAGGTAGTGCAGTCAACCCGGTATTGCGCGAAGGTAACTCTGATCGCCGCGCACCAAATGCTGTTAAGCGTTATGCCCGTAAGAACCCGCACTCGATGGGTGAGTGGAGTCAAGCCTCCCGTACGCACGTATCGCATATGCATGGTGGCGACTTCTACGCAGGTGAGAAGTCAATGACCATGACTAAGGCATGTGATGTGAAGATGGATCTGGTAACGAAGAGCGGCAAGACGATTGTTCTCAAGCCAAAAGTGAGTTTGATTGCTGGTGAAATTATTGACAGCATGTACATGAGTAAAAAAGCACTCTGCGAGTTCTATGAAAAAGAAATTGAAGATGCCTACAAGACTGGCATGATGTTGTCCTTGCATGTCAAGGCCACCATGATGAAGGTGTCACATCCAATCGTGTTTGGTCACGCTGTTAAGATTTTCTACAAAGATGCATTCGAAAAGCATGGCAAGTTGTTTGATGAGTTGGGTGTCAATCCAAACAACGGTATGAGCAGCTTGTACGACAAGATCAAGACTTTGCCAGAGTCTAAACGTGAAGAAATCATCCAAGACTTGCATGCTTGTCATGAGCACCGTCCAGCCTTAGCGATGGTGGACTCTGCCAAAGGTATTACCAATCTGCATTCGCCAAGTGACGTGATCGTAGATGCATCGATGCCAGCTATGATTCGTGTGGGCGGCAAGATGTGGGGTGCTGATGGTCGTTTGCATGACACCAAAGCAGTTATTCCAGAAAGTACTTTTGCTCGCATCTATCAAGAGATCATTAACTTCTGTAAGACACATGGCAACTTCGACCCAAAAACCATGGGTACGGTACCCAATGTGGGCTTGATGGCTCAGCAGGCTGAAGAGTATGGTTCACACGACAAGACCTTTGAAATCACTGAGGCTGGTGTCGCTCGCATTGTTGCAGATGACGGCACAGTTTTGCTGGAGCAGAATGTAGAAGAGGGTGATATTTGGCGTATGTGTCAGGTAAAAGATGCACCAATTCGTGACTGGGTGAAGTTAGCGGTAAACCGCGCACGCCTGTCCAATACTCCAGCAGTATTCTGGTTAGATGAGTACCGTCCACATGAGGCTGAATTAATTAAGAAGGTTCAGACTTACCTGAAGGACTACGACTTAACCGGTGTGGATATTCAGATCATGTCGCAGACTCGCGCAATGCGCTACACCTTAGAGCGCATCATTCGCGGTAAAGATACGATCTCTGTAACTGGCAATATTTTGCGTGACTACCTCACTGACTTGTTCCCAATTATGGAGCTTGGCACTAGCGCTAAGATGTTATCTATCGTGCCTTTAATGGCTGGCGGCGGCCTCTTTGAAACTGGTGCAGGGGGTTCTGCTCCTAAGCACGTTCAACAGTTAGTCGAAGAAAATCATTTGCGCTGGGATTCCTTAGGTGAGTTTTTGGCCTTGGCAGTTTCTTTGGAAGATATTGGCGATAAAACCAATAATTCAAAAGTGAAAATTTTGGCTCGCACCCTAGATGAGGCGACTGGTACATTATTAGATAACAATAAGTCACCATCACCACGTACTGGTGAGCTGGATAATCGTGGCAGCCAATTCTATTTGGCGATGTACTGGGCTCAAGCTTTAGCTGCGCAAACCGAAGACAAAGAATTGCAAGCCCACTTTTCTCCGATTGCAAAAGCATTGACCGAGAACGAGCAAAAGATTGTTGCTGAGTTCAAAGCAGTACAAGGAAAGCCAGCGGATATTGGTGGTTACTACATGCCTGACCATGACAAGTTTGTGGCAGTGATGTGTCCAAGCACTACCTTGAATGGCATCTTAAAAATGGCATCAGCAGCTTAAAGTATGCGCGTTTCACAAAAAGGGTAAACCGCTTGGTTTACCCTTTTTCTTATCCGCTTTTTGGGTTAATACAGTAGCTCAGCAATAAATTGGTAGGCATAGGAGAATGAGGCCTATCGTCAGTATTAGATTCAATCCATTGAGGAGACTTTGATATGTCTACAAATGAGCAAAAGCGGCTTTCCCAGGAAATTACCCCTAAGGCGGTTTTTGAGGGACGCCGCGACTTAATTAAGAATGCTGCAGCCGGAGCCTTTGGTCTGGCGCTCGCACCCTGGTTCTCACGTGAAGCACTTGCTAGTAATTCCCAAAAGTTAATTGCTACGCCAAACCCAAACTTTGTTCTAAAAGATGAGTCAACTAGCTATCAGTATGTCACTGGCTATAACAACTTTTATGAGTTTGGAACCGATAAATCAGATCCCGCTGCTTATGCCCATAGTTTGCAAACTCGGCCATGGACTGTGACGATTGAAGGTTTGGTTAAAAAGCCGATGACCTTGGATATAGATGCCTTGTTAAAGCTGGCCCCGATGGAAGAGCGTATTTATCGTATGCGCTGCGTTGAGGGTTGGTCGATGGTCATTCCTTGGGATGGTTACTCCCTGTCCAAATTGCTGAATCAGGTGCAGCCTTTAGGTTCTGCAAAGTATGTTGAATTTATTACTTTAGCTGATCGCAAGCAGATGCCAGGTCTGAAGAGCCAGATTATCGATTGGCCTTATCGAGAGGGTCTACGATTGGATGAGGCTATGAATCCCCTGACACTGCTCACTTTCGGTCTTTATGGCGAGACACTACCAAAGCAAAATGGTGCCCCAGTCCGAATTGTGGTGCCTTGGAAATATGGCTTTAAGAGCGCGAAGTCGATTGTGAAAATTCGTTTAACAGAAGAAATGCCCAAGACGAGCTGGAGCCAGTTTGATGCACGTGAGTATGGGTTTTATTCCAATGTAAATCCTTCGGTAGATCACCCCCGCTGGAGTCAGGCAACTGAGCGTCGTATCGGCGACTCTAAAGGCGGCTTTGCTCCCAAAATCAAAACCCAAATGTTTAATGGTTATGGCGATCAAGTAGCGAGTATGTATGCCGGGATGGATCTAAAAAAATTCTATTGATGCAAACGATAAGTTAAGTTGGATGAAGTTACTGATCTTCCTATTGGCCTTATTGCCGCTGGATCGTTTGATTTGGTTAGGATTTACTGATGGTTTGGGCGCGAATCCAATTGAGTTCATTACGCGCTCAACGGGAACGTGGGCACTAGTTTTCTTATGTTTGACGCTAGCGATGACGCCACTACGCTTATTAACGAATTCAACGACATGGATTCGGTATCGCAGAATGCTGGGTTTATTCAGTTTCTTTTATGCATCACTCCATTTTGTCATTTGGCTTTGGCTGGATCAGGATTTTGATTTAATAGAGATGCTCAAAGACGTAGTAAAGCGGCCCTTTATTACGATGGGCTTTATTAGTCTGGTTTTGCTATTTCCACTAGCGCTGACCTCTACCCACTGGGCTCAAAGAAAATTGGGTCGTCGCTGGGCGTACTTACATCGGCTCATTTATCTGATTGCTGGCACTGCAATCCTCCACTATTGGTGGCATAAGGCAGGTAAGAATGATCTCGATACCGTCACAATCTACGCAGTGGTTTTGCTATTGTTGTTATGTTGTAGGATTCCTTATATTCGTAAGCTTTTGGGCAAGCGATCTCCTATTTAAGAATGTGCTGCTGATGACCCTATTTCCGTTTTCTCGCGCTTCATGGATTTCTATCCTGGGCTTCCTGCTGATTTGCCTTGGATCATCCCAAGCTCTGGCACAGCAAGGTGATCAGGGTGTGAAGACCATTGCTACCTTGGATGTTCCTCGCTACCTCGGCACTTGGTACGAGATTGCAAAATCCCCGAATTGGTTTCAGAAAAAGTGCGTCTCCAATACCAAGGCCATATATAGCGCCAAGCCGGATGGTAATCTTCGGGTCCTCAATAGCTGCAAAACTGCCGCTGGTGAGACTTCAGAGGCAGAAGGTTTGGCTCGCCAAATTGGCAATAAAGATTCACCCAAATTAGAGGTGCGTTTCGCACCCGAGTGGCTCTCTTTTTTACCTTTAGTGTGGGGTGACTACTGGGTAATTGATTTGGATCCGCAATATCAATTAGCGGCTGTGAGTGACCCTAGAAGAGAATATCTTTGGGTGTTATCAAGAACTCCTCAGATTGACCCCAAAGTCTATGCTGATTTACTACAACGCCTAAAGCAACAGCAATTCGATATTCAAAAGCTTGAAATCACACCGCAGAAAACTGATGGCATTTGAAAAGCGCATTGGCAATTATTTACTCCCACCCGGAATTGAGATTTTCGAGCGTGGATGGTTATCTGCAAATAATGTTTTGCTCTTTGGCGAGGAAGATGTATCGCTAGTTGATAGTGGGTACTGTGCGCACCAGCAGATGACTGTAGGCTTAGTCACTAATGCAATTGCGCAGCGTGGCTTGAAAGCGCTCAATAAAGTAGTCAACACTCACCTGCATTCCGATCATTGTGGTGGTAACGCTGCTTTGTCGGAAGTTTTTGATTGTGAGATCTGGATACCGCAAGCGGAGGCTATTGCTGTGCAGGATTGGGATCAGAATTTACTCAGTTTTGAGCAGCTGGGACAAGAGTGCCCGCGCTTTAGTCATCAAGCCCTCCTGGTGCCTGGTAAAGAAATACTCTTAGGTTCATATCGCTGGCAAATTCTGGCGGCTCCAGGCCATGACAACCACTCAGTCATGTTGTACCAAGAACAGCATCAAATCTTGATCTCTGCCGATGCGCTATGGGAAGAGGGCTTTGGCGTCATCTTCCCTGAGCTTTGGGGTGAGGGTGGCTTTGAGGAGGTAGCGCAGACCTTAGAGTTAATCGAAGGGCTTCCGGTTGCCTTGGTTATTCCAGGGCATGGCAAGCCTTTTACGGATGTCAGGAAGTCGATTGAGACTGCAAAATCGCGCCTCGATTACCTCTCAAGCGATGCTGACCGCAATGCACGCCATGGCGCTAAGGTGCTTCTGAAATACAAGCTATTGGAATGGCGTAGAAGAGAGCTAGCAGAGGCCAATCAGTGGATTGCAGGTACGCCTGCATTGGATGGCATTCGCAAGCAGCTCAATGTGAGCGTTGAAGATTTTCAAGTTTGGTTGGTAGGGGCTCTAGTGAAGTCGAAAGCGGCAGTTATAGAGAGCGGCTTCTTAATCAATCAAGACTAAGCTATTCATTAGAAATTAAACGACAGTTTTCCATAAAAAGACCAGTCGTAAACAGGATAACTTTGCACAAGCTGTTTGCTCGCACCTACTGCGAATAAGAAACTTTTATTCAGGCGATGGGTCACCATAGCATCGAGCGGGACAAACCAGCCACCCCCTCCACCGGTATTCCAGACGATGCCATTCTCATCCCATAAGCGTAGTTGAGTACTGGGGGAGATATTAAATCCGAGCGTTGGAAAAATATTGAGATTACGAGCCAGGGGTGGTTGACTCGGGTTATTGGCAAATGAATTACCCTTGGTATCAAATCCATACATGTACCTGAGTAATGGTGAAAAGTCTGAGAGTTTTGAATCGCCGCCTTTGTTTGGTACATATACTGTACCGATCTGGGGACCGGCAGCCCATTGCCCATTATTGCCAAACGGGAAGACAACCCGAGCGCCTAATGTACCTTCCCAATTCTTCAAAATACTGGGATGATTTCCCCAGACGGTGAGCATCGTATTGCCGGCGTTATAAGTGCCAGATGACTGCTCGGTAAGAGTAGGTCCGTAAGTTGAAACATAGGAGGTGTCGAGCCGCATGGTGCCTCGCCATTGGTCAAACTGCAATGGCTGGTAGTAGCGTAACTTCAAAGTGTCGCTTTGGGTTTGCTCACCAAAGGTATTGTGATACCCCCAAAATTCCAGAACCCGCTGACTCGAGTACTGATCGGACGCCTTCTCTAGGTTTAAAAAACCTCCGGAAAATTTACTTTCATCAGCGAAAGCATTTCCGATTAGTCCTAATGAAATCAGGCAGTAAGTAAAAATACGTAACAATGTCATATACGCAGTAATATAAATGACTCAGTCAATTAGAAAAAATAAGTAGAACAATATGGAACATACCGTTTTAGTTACCGGCGCTACCGCTGGCTTTGGAGAGGCAACTGCGAGGCGGTTTTTAGCGCACGGCCATCGCGTGATCGCTTTAGGCAGAAGGGCTGAGCGCTTGGAGGCTTTAAAAGTATCCCTGCCAGCAGAGCAGCAGAAAAAATTACTCACTTTAGCCGTTGATGTTTGCGATAGCGCAAAGGTGGATGGACTCGCAGCCACATTACCGGCCGATTTTGCCAAGGTGACAGTGTTGGTCAATAACGCTGGATTGGCTTTAGGGCTTGAGCCAGCGCATCAAGCGTTGCTCACGGATTGGGATCGGATGATTGATACCAATATCAAGGGGCTAGTGCATATGACGCGTGCCTTTTTGCCGGGAATGGTTGAGCGTAAGTGCGGCCACATTATTAATATTGGCTCGGTTGCTGGCTCCTATGCTTATCCTGGCAGTAATGTATACGGCTCAACAAAAGCATTTGTAAATCAGTTTAGCTTGAATTTACGTGCCGACTTAGCATCAACCCCTCTACGCGTTACTTGTATTGAGCCAGGCTTAAGCTCGGGCACAGAGTATTCAAATGTACGCTTCAAAGGTGATGATGCTAAGGTGGAAAAAGTCTATGAAGGGGTCCAGGCATTAAGTTCTGACGATATTGCTGAGGTGATTTATTGGTCAGCAACACTCCCTAGTCATGTCAATATTAATGTTATGGAAGTGATGCCTGTACAGCAATCCTTTGCTGGCACAGTGATACACCGCAATACTTAAAAGGGTTAAGCTTTCCATTCGTAAAACTTGGGGTAGACTCGCATTACTACTGGCCCATTGAAATCCCAAGATTTACAGGTTCCCAAATAGAGTGGTGGTTTGTTGTCATCCGGATCAAATAGTGCTCCTGGAATCGACTGGAATGCGGCGGTAGCAATATTACTGAGAAGTTCGCGTAAGTGAGTGCACCCCTTAATGCCTCCAAGATGCTCATTGATCGTTTTACGCCAACCCTTGCCAATACGCGCTCCAATTAGCGCATCCATTGGAGGTATTACTTGCGGGCATTCTGGGTGGGGGTGGCTGTCCATGGCCACTTCAATTGCTTGAATCACTAATTCCATATTGACGGTAATGCGAACCCACATATCGTGGAAAGCTTGGCCTGGCTCCCAGGTTTTGCCGCCGGTAGTAAATGGCTGAAATTTAAAATCTCGCAAATGCGCTTCAATGTCCCATAGACCATCCTCTCGAGCGTAGCCCTGAAAAGTAATTTCACGAGTATGGAGAGGATTTCTAGGTGCTGGGGTTGAGAGCATGGCAGTAGTAATTAAGAGGCTTCAAGGTGATCTACATCCATCATAACGGCTTCATTCCACGGTGACTATGACAGCGGCTTTGTAGTATTCTCGGCAAGATATGGCCAAACCAATCTCTCTCGAAAAAATACTATTTAGCCAAGGCTTTGGCACCAGGCGCTATTGCAGTGATTTAGTCTATGCCGATCTAGTCAAAGTCAACGGTATTCCAGCAGGCGATCCAGAAGAGCGTATTGCTACCGAGGGATTAATGCTCAACGTAGAGGGTAAAGATTGGGAGTTTCATGAAAAAGCCTATATCGCGTTTAACAAGCCGCCAAACTATGAGTGTTCTCATAAAACTACGCATCATCCCAGCGTCTACAGTTTGTTGCCTAAACCTTTTGTAGAGCGAGGCTTGCAATGCGTCGGGCGCCTAGACTTTGACACTACTGGTCTAATTTTGATATCGGATGATGGCCAGTTTATTCATAAGATGACTACGCCAAAGAAAAACATCGGCAAGGTGTATCAGATCACCACCCCCGAACCTATTACCCAAAAGCAGATCGATCATTTATTAACAGGTGTGGTGTTAGATGACGATCCAAAACCCTGTTTTGCTACAGCATGCCAGCAGCTTAGTGAGAATGTTTTGGCAATGACTATTGTGGAGGGCCGGTACCATCAGGTAAAACGTATGATGGCTGCGGTCGGTAATCATGTTGCCAAGTTGCACCGTACCGAAATCGGGCAATACATCATGCCGGCAGATTTGGCTGAGGGTGAGTGGCGCTGGCTGTACCCAGGTGATTTACAGAAACTATCGCAGAGTGTAGGAGCTCCCATTGTCTAAACCCAATCTACTTACTAAGGATTTTGACTTTGCAAAAATATTGCCTGACTGGCAGGTAAATCTTCATACTCAGGAGCTGGAGCGGGTTTTTGTATTTAAGGACTTTAAGAGCGCATTTGAGTTCATGACACTGTGTGCAGACTTCGCTGAGCAGTTGGATCATCACCCAGACTGGTCAAACGCTTGGAATAAGGTGTCAGTGCGATTGAGCACCCATTCTCTGAAGGCCTTGACTGAGCTAGACATTGCCATGGCGAGTGCCATGGATCAGTTCGCCCTTCAAATCTCAGCTTAATTCGTTTTACTGTACTTCCTCATCATCTTCATCCTCTGAGGTAATGCTCATGAGGATGGTTGCCAGGAGACCGTAAACTACTTCTGTGGCGATCACCCCATCTTCATCTAGCTCATCAATCAGATCATTTAAGCAGTCTTCTGTTGGCTCATTTAAGAGCGTCATGGCGCATTCGCACCCGTAATCAAAATCTTCGTCGTTTTGGGTTTGAGTGTCGTTCGTCATCGGAATCCTTTAAGTGATGCTGCAGGATAGCAAATAAAGGCTTGCAAGCCCAGCCCTATTATTTTAGTAGCGCAAGAACTTCTTTGAAGACGGGGTTTTGTGCTGTCTTAAGCCACTCAAATCCGAGCATCTCCACTGTAATGAGTCGTGCTCCAGCAAGCTTTAGTCGATCAAGCGCAATTTGCTTATCGAGTGCTCGGCGTGAACCAACCCCATCCACTACTACGGAAACATCGTAGCCTTCATCGATGAGTTTAAGCGCAGTTTGCATCAAGCAGACGTGGGTTTCGCATCCCATCAGAATGCACTGTTGGCGATTATCCGGAATGGCGGCAGCAAGGCCGTCAGCGCAAGCATTGAAATGTTCCTTCTCAATCGTTTTACTGCAAAACGATTTAATCGAGTCGAGATTACTTCCTAAGCTACTCGGGCTTTGCTCTGTACCAATAATTGGAATCTCGAGTAGCTGGGCAATGTGAGCAGCGCGAATGCATTGCTTGAGTACTGCCTCACCTTGATCAATCGCAGGCATCAGACGCCCCTGTAAATCGATCAAGATCAGGATTGAATGTTCTGAGTGGATTTGGTTTGATTGGTTCACAGTGGCAGGCTCACAGTTTTAAAGTCAGGGTCATCATCCTGGCTGTGAATCTGAAAGCCCAGATCAGAGACCAGATGAAGCATTCTAGAATTTTTACTTAAAACGTATCCAATCATTTCTTGTAACCCATTCTTTTTGGCATGTTTAATGAGATTAAGCATCAAGTGTGTACCAATACCCTGTGTGGTATGGCTATCACTTACGCTCAGAGAGAACTCGCAAGTATTTTGATTGGGTGGTGTCACATAGCGTGCGATCCCAATAATCTCCTCAGCCCCAGTCTGGGTTGTCATTACTGCAAGTAATGCCATTTCTTTTTTATAGTCCAAGTGCAAGATGTCATCCAAAAATTCATCTGGAAGTTTGGAGATTGCGTGAGCAAATCGGAGATAGCGACTTTCGGGCGAAAGATGATTGAATAGTTCAATGATTCGCTCCCGATCATCCGCTTGAATCGAGCGAATCAGGTAATGACCCCCATTATCAAACGCATAGTCCTTATTGGTAAATGGGGTTGATGGATTCATGGGAAGTGAGTTGGGTCTAGTTATCCTAGGATACCTTCTTTATATATCTTCTTGAAACCTTTTGGCTCTAAAATGACGCTGTAGTGAACCAACTCTCAGTATCCTATTGGAGATTGTGTGACTCAGTGCAAATAGGAAAGAGTGATGCGTATTCCATCCCAGTTCAGAATAATTGATATTGTAAGTATGGCTTTTGGTTTTGTATCCTCAAGCCTTGTCATCGCGCAAACATTCTCGCCATACACCCCCACACAAATCCAGGAATTTAATAGCCAGCCTATTGCGCCCATAGAGACTCCTACTGGACCCGTTTATATGGAGAGTCCTCCTATCAATCAGCGTCCGAATGCAGCTTTTGATGCTCGCTATATCAAGAATCCAGATGGTGAGGAGCAGGCCCAAGCGCAGGGGGCTGAATCGGCTGCGCCGTTTGAACCAATCCCTGCGACCATAGTTTTTTAATGATCGCAAACTGTTAATATTGCTTCTACATTTTAGAAAAGAGTTATCCATGAAATCCCTTTCCATTTCTTATGTTGTAGGTTTTGTAATGGCCTTAGGGCTTTCAACGGCCGCATACTCCCAGAATGCATTACCTGTGAATGCTGCTGCTTCCGTTAATGGGACGATCATCAGCAATGATCTTGTGGAGCAGGGCATTCAGGCGGCCTTAGCTCAGGGTCAAAAAGATTCTCCAGAGCTTCGTAATGCAGTCTTAGGAAAAATGATTGAAATCTCACTTCTTTCTCAGCAAGCAGAAAAAGATGGGCTGGCCAACTCTGAAAGAGCCAATAGTCAGCTGGCTTTGATTCGGCAAAATTATTTAGCAGACTTAGAGCTTTCTACTTATATGTCTAAAAATCCTGTGAGTGATGCTGACGTGCAAGCGGAGTACAACCGTGAGATTGCTTCTTTGGGCTCACAAGGGATGATTGTGGAGTACAAGGTAAGTGATATTGCTGTTGCTACTGAAGCTGATGCACAAGCTGCTCTAGCTAGGATTAAGAAAGGCGAGTCTTTTGATAAGGTAGCCAAGAGTGTTTCACTCGCACCCAATAAGGTTCAAGGTGGCGCTGTAGGCTGGGTGCAGGCCGGGCAAACTTTGCCACAGATTGCTGCTGTTCTCACAGTCTTGTCTAAGGGTCAGGTTTCTCCTACTCCGATTCAGATGCCACAGGGGTGGTATTTAATTAAGTTGGAAGATAAAAAATCTAGCAAGCCCCCAACCTATGAGCAAGCTAAAGAAGTTATTCGTAATGCCATGATGCAGAAAAAGCAGTTTGAGTTCCTCTCTCAATTGCGTCAGGGAGCGAATATCGTTGTGCGCTAAGTCTGGTAAGTCAATTTGCTAGACTAAAAAGGGCGCTTAAGCGCCTTTTTGTATTTCCGCTCGTCTCTAGTGGTATTTCTCTATCTCAATACCTGGCATTCAGGAGTAGATTGAATTGATCACTAATTGAATTGGGGAGTTACGCATGAGTAAGAATCCATTTGACTTGAATGCAATGGCAAGCCAGACCAAAGGTATGAAGGCTGCTCAGGCGGTTGGCCAGGCAGCGTTAACTAGCGCTCAGGAGATTGCTCAATTAAATCAGCGTGCTGCACAAGAGCTCTCCTCTCGAATGCAAGCCAAGGTAGCAGAGCTGATGAAAACGCAGGATCCTAAGGCGGCATTTGATTATGTCCATGCAGAGGTATTGCAAGACGCCGCCAAAGAGGTAGCCGAGTATCAGTCCCAACTCTTTCAAGCCTTGGCTAGCGGAAACAAAGAGTTGTCAAAAATTGCTGAGGCAATGATCAAAGAGTCTCAACATGACTTAATTCATTTTGTGAATGAGGCAACGCAAAATTCTCCTGCCGGTGCTGAGCCATACACTTCAATATTTAAAGCCTCGTTTAATAGTGCGCTTGAGAATTTTGATCAGATTCGAGCAGCTATGACAGATTCATTTGCAAACTTTGAAAAGAGTAGTGCCGCAGTAAGACAAAAAAAGAAGTGAAGCAAACCAAATTATGGGTTGCAGTGACTGCAGAGGGATGGGTTTGCAAATTTGAGCGTCTTGATACCTTCGGTATCTCGATGTTCACATTTGAGACATCCCCATATTTTTGTGATCTCTTGATTAGTAGGCATGCCACAGGCATTGCAGGGTAAGCCGCGCTGGATGTCTTTGATCCAATATCCCGGTGTCTGGCATGCTGGGCATAAGGAGTTGATCTTATTTGCAAGATCGAGAGTTGCCAGCCGAATATTTTCCATGCGCGTTGGATTTGCAAAGGCTCTAAGATCATTTTCAACATAAACAATCCCTTTTGAAGAGTTCGCACGAGCCCATTCAAAAGCATCCTTTAGCTGCTTGATATCACTAATATTCTTGATTGATTGTGGATGGTATGGATCCGTGGGCTTAATCACCAGAAGGTGGGATGGAAAAAGCGCGGTATGCGCAAATTTTTCCAACTCTTCCCAATGTTTTACATAGGCATGATTATTTTGTGCAGGGGCGCTGTAAAACCCCGTAATTTCTAATTGTAGTTTTGAGTCAATCAGAATAACTAGCTCACTATTCCAAGCTAGCATCCCAGCATAGGGATCGACACTAAACACCCCTTCATTTGCCAGGCCGAGATCTGTACCGATTAGCTCCATACCGATCTGGGCTTTCTTTCTGACAGCATCGAGCTGGCTGCCATGCCTGGGCGTTTCCAGTGTGAAAGTTCCCAGTAGATCGGTATCGTAAGCCGCAGTATGTTTTACTTCCATCCCGGTAGAGGGCTGTAAGACAGCGCTCAATACCTGCTCTTTGCCATGTTTTGTTAAAACACTTGCTGTTCTATTGAAATAAATATCCATTTGAATATCTCATAGTAGGACTTATGGACTGGTTACATTACCAATTTTGCAATCATGGCATAAAGGGGTATGCCTAAAATAATATTGAATGGAAAGGTGATGCCAAGAGACATGCCCATATAGAGAGCTGGATTCACCTCCGGTAATGCATGTCGTAAAACTGCTGGTACTGCAATATAAGATGCGCTTGAAGCAAGCACCATCAGCAAAATGGTATTGCCAAGTGGCAAGCTAAGGAGTTTGCAGAAGACTAGTGCGATCAATGCGTGGGAAAGTGGGGAGGCAATAGCGTAGAGCAGGGTAATGGGGGGTTTGCCATATAAGCCCTTCATATTTCGAGCTGCCATTAAACCCATGTCGAGTAGAAAAAATGCGAGCATGCCTTTGAAAAGATCAATGGAGAATGGCGCCATGAGTTTTTGACCGGCATCTCCGCTGACTAGGCCAACTAGCATTGACCCCAAGAGTAGCAGTTGCGCACCATCAGTAAATGACTCATGTAGGATTTTTGAGATCCCTGTTTGCTGCAGTTCAGTTTGAGTTTGTTTCGCATGTGCAGCCCTCGCTTTATTTGCCAGAACAATGGCCAGGATGATCGCTGGAGACTCCATTAAGGCCATTGCTGCTGCCATATGGCCACCATAGCTGATGTTGAATTGATTCAAGTATTGGGTGGCTGTGATGAAGGTGACGGCACTGACCGATCCGTAAGTAGCGGCAATGGCCGCGGCATCAAACGCATTCAGTTTAGTTCTCAGAATTTGGTAGCCGATGATAGGAATCAAGATAGCTAAAAAGATTGCAAGACCAAGTGAGAGTGCAATTTCTGTTGTGAAGCCGGATTTGTGTAAGGCAAATCCACCCTTGAGGCCTAAAGCCATCAAGAGGTAGAGCGATAAAAATCGAGCAATCGGAGGGGGAATTTCTAGATTCGATTTAACGGCCCCAGCAAAAGCGCCAAATAGAAAAAACAGGATTGCTGGGTCTAAGAAATTTGCCATAGTCTAACGTCTGATAATTGCTTCTACGAGCGGATGCTGAATTTTTTTCTCGGAGCGAATGGCATAAAAATATTCATAAATATGCTCACACTTACCAATCATCTCAATGTGATAAGTTTCTTGTAAATCTTTCTTAATACTTTCCCCTGCTGGAAAGACCCCAAGGCCACTGGCTGCGAAGGTTTTAAGTAGGGCGCTATCCTCAAACTCCCCTGCAATATTCGGGTTGATGCCATTTTCAGCAAACCATTGATCGATTAAATGGCGAACCTTCGAGTGAGAGGTTGGTAGCAGGATAGGTAAGTCATTAAGACACTCTGGAAATGTTTTCTTAGATTGCTTAAGTAATTTCTTGGGCCCAAACCAAGCAATTTCTGACTTCATCAATTCTTCGCTGTAGACGTGAAGATTTTTGTTGGCAGGGGCAGGTCTATCAGCAAGGACGATGTCCAGTCTATGTAAGGCGAGATCAGCCAAGAGATCTTCAAACTCACCCTCATGTGCAATGAGTTGTACACCACTCTTTTCTAGAATGGGCGCTAGTAATTGCCGAGTCATTAGCTTGGAGAGGCCATCGGAGACGCCAACGGTGATTTTGATTTTGCGGGAGCTGGCAGCTTCTCTTACCGCCTCAGGCAGTTGCTCGCCAAGAAGAAAAATTTGATCGGCAATTTCTAGGGCTGCGAATCCAGATTCCGTCAGCGTAATTCCGCGTCCTGCTGGCTTAAACAGCAGATAGCCGAGCGATTTTTCTAATTCGTGTACTTGGGCGCTAATCGTCTGAACCGCGATATTCAGGCGATCAGCGGCCTTAGACATGCTGCCTTCTTTGGCCACTACCCAAAAGTAGTAAAGGTGACGATAGTTATAGAGCATACTCATTATCAGTTATTTACGAAATTATAATCAATTTATCTCTGCTTTTAACTTAAGCCGATCTGACCTAAATTAACCCCATTCAGTTTATGGAATTCATGGTTAATTAAGGAGGCGAAATTGGAGTTATTTAGTCCGGAATTTTTCTCGGCATTACTGGCAATCATTGTGATTGACTTGGTGCTCGCAGGCGATAACGCAATTGTCATTGCAATGGCAGCTCGTAACCTCCCAACACATTTGCAGAAAAAAGCAATTTTGTGGGGCGCAGTTGGTGCGATTGCGGTTAGGAGTGCCATGACGCTAGTGGTCGTTTATTTACTCAAGATTCCAGGATTAATGCTGATTGGCGGCTTGCTATTGATTTGGATTGCTTATCGCTTACTTAGTCCCACTCAAGATCAGGATGAGCATGGCCAAGCTTCTACTACCTTTTGGGGTGCAATGAAAACAATTGTGATTGCAGATGCAATCATGGGTCTTGATAACGTGCTCGCTGTGGCTGGCGCTTCACATGGTAGTTATGTACTGGTGATACTCGGACTATTAATCAGCATTCCTATTGTGATTTGGGGCTCCACACAAATACTCAAACTCGTTGAGCGCTTCCCATCAGTCATTTACTTGGGGGCTGGAGTGCTGGCATGGACGGCTGCAAAGATGATGATTTCAGAGCCGATGTCCAAAGATTGGCTTTCATCTCAGAACCCAGCTTTGGAGTACGTGATTCAAGTGGTTGTTGTGTCTGGCGTCTTAATTGCTGGTTACATGGCCAGTAGACGTGCGCTGGAAGCAAGCTCGCCCCGTTTATGACCACTTGCAAGTCAGTCAATTTTGGTGAGGGGCAAGATGAATAAGCCTGGATATAGCCCCTAGACTGAATGACCTAACAACCCAGTTCTCTTTTTGCCCTCAGATTGAGGGCAATTTTTATTGATTATTTTTTTGACCATTAACATTCAGTTAAAAACTGAATTAAAGTCAACTTAATTCATCTTTATTAGGAATAAAATGTACTCTATTCTGATCTTGTATTTAACAAGGGAGACATTGATGAACGTTATCTTAGAAGCCAAAGAAGAAGTTGAGACAGAGTTAAAAGTCTTTACAGAGAATAGAGTGAAGTTTTCTTTAAAACGTCTTTTATGGATGGTGCGCAAAATTAAGATTCAATACTCTGCTGCTTCGCCTAGTAAGACCCCTTGCAATCAAAGCTGCCTGATTAGCTTGGAGACGTTTGATCATCGGCAAATCGAGGTAAGC
>JBEGUE010000037.1:0-7623 GCA_041179045.1 Pseudomonadota bacterium | reverse complement strand
TAGGCCTGTTTAAACGGAATGATAAAAGGCATGCGCCTTGCAACCATTTCCTTACGCGCATAAGCCTGAAGAGCATCTCCAACCCAAATGACCGGCACCCCAGCCTCTTTCTGAATAAGTGCCCTTTGTTTAAGTAGCGCTGGCAATGCTTGAACCCCGTCTTTATTGGCCATCAAAAGAACTTCGATCCCAGCCAGCCTAGCTTTGCTCATATCGTATGTTTGGGCAAGATAGCGTGGTAATTGCACCCCTTTCTCCCAAGCACCCTCCTGCAGCAAATCCTCTCCTAGAGCTTGCTGCAAGTAGATGCCTGCTTGGTTAAATAGCTCATGTGCATTCTTCATGCATCTATTTTAACACTGTTTTTATCTATTAACTTACACTATGTTAATAATAAATAAAATATGTTAATTAATTGATTTTATTGATATAAATATCAAATACCTATATTTACTAGGTACAGAGCAAACCGATCCATATTTTGGTGGTGGGTAAAGTGGTGGGTAGATGGTCTAGAAAAAGAAAGAGCCCCGTGGATAGGGGCTCTCAGGGTACTACTGGCGGAAGAGGCGGGATTCGAACCCGCGGTAGGCTATAAACCTACGCACGCTTTCCAGGCGTGTGACTTAAACCGCTCATCCACCCTTCCGTACAAGCCATTGATTATACGTTTCCCGGAAGGGTTTCCTCTAAAAGCCTCATTAGCTAGTTAAACAGACTCTTTAAGCTGATCCAAGATTGCTGGATTTTCAAGGGTTGAAGTATCTTGGGTAATCTCTTCACCTTTTGCGATGACACGAAGCAAGCGACGCATGATCTTGCCAGAACGAGTCTTAGGTAAGTTATCACCAAAACGAACATCCTTTGGCTTAGCGATCGGACCGATCTCCTTACCTACCCAGTTACGTAAGTCAGTTGCGATCTTTTTAGCTTCGTCACCTGTTGGGCGTCCACCCTTCAGAACCACAAATACGCAAATGGCTTCACCAGTTAACTCATCAGGACGACCCACTACAGCAGCTTCAGCGACCAAGGGATTAGCAACCAAGCAAGATTCGATTTCCATCGTACCCATGCGATGACCAGAGACGTTCAAGACGTCATCGATACGACCCGTAATCGTGAAGTAGCCGGTATCTTTATTGCGGATTGCGCCATCTCCTGCCAGATACAAAGTACCACCCAACTCTTCGGGGAAGTAAGACTTCACAAAGCGATCGGGATCGCCCCAAATCGTACGAATCATGGAAGGCCATGGACGCTTCACAACCAAAATACCGCCGTGACCATTTGGAACATCTGCACCTGCCTCGTCCACAATCGCTGCCTGAATACCTGGCAATGGCAATGTGCATGAACCTGGAATCATCGGAGTTGCGCCTGGCAATGGTGAAATCATATGACCACCAGTTTCGGTTTGCCAGAAGGTATCTGCAATTGGGCAGCGTGAGCCACCCACATTTTCGTAGTACCACATCCACGCTTCTGGATTAATCGGCTCGCCGACTGAGCCCAAGAGACGTAGGGAAGACAAGTCATAACTCTTTGGATGCACCGCTTGATCATTACTACATGCCTTGATCAATGAACGAATCGCTGTTGGAGCGGTGTAGAAAATCGTTGCCTTGTGTTTTTGGATCATGTCCCAGAAACGACCGGCATTGGGGTAGGTTGGAACACCCTCAAACACAATCTCCGTAGCACCTACTGCGAGTGGGCCATAGGTAATATAGGAGTGACCCGTTACCCAGCCGATATCAGCAGTACACCAGAAGACGTCATTTGGTTTAATGTCAAAGGTCCACTTCATTGTGAGAATCGCCCACAAAAGGTAGCCACCAGTAGAGTGCTGTACGCCCTTAGGCTTGCCGGTTGAACCAGATGTATAGAGGATAAATAGTGGGTGTTCAGCGCTGACCCACTCTGGCTCGCAAGTATTAGATTCATTAGCGACGATTTCTTGCATCCAAACATCACGGCCCGCTGTCATGGTGACATCATTACCAGTGCGCTTGTTGACGATTACATGCTTCACATTAGGACATTCACCAGTCGACAGGGCCTCGTCACAAATGGCCTTCAAAGGCAATGATTTGCCGCCACGGAACTGTCCATCTGCAGTAATCACAGCTATGGCACCAACGTCAATAATTCGATCGCGTAGCGCTTGGGCAGAAAATCCACCAAACACAACAGAGTGAATTGCACCAATACGAGCACAGGCCTGCATCGCGACAACGCCTTCGATCGTCATCGCCATGTAAATGATGACGCGATCGCCAGACTTGATGCCCATCTTACGAAGTGCATTTGCCATTTTGCAAACACGCTCAAGCAACTCTTGATAAGAGACGTTGGTAACAGATCCATCATCTGCTTCAAAAATAATCGCGGTCTTATTAGCAAGGCCATTTTCAACTTGGCGGTCTAGGCAGTTATAGGAAGCATTGGTTGTGCCATCTTCAAACCACTTGTAGAAAGGCGCCTTGGATTCATCAAGAACTTTAGTAAATGGCTTTTTCCAGAAGAGATTCTCTTTAGCAAGACGACCCCAGAAACCGTCATAATCTGAGTTGGCTTCAGCACAAAGCTTGTTATAAGCTTCCATTCCAGGAATGGCAGCAGATTTAACAAAGTCTGCAGGTGGGTTAAATACGCGGTTTTCTTGCATCAATGGTTCCATGCTTCACAGCCCTTCTATTCAATAATCAGTCGTCTTTTTCCGCAAAAATAGTGCAGAGTTGGGGAAATACATCCCCAAGAGCTAATAAGATAAGTGAAAACACGCTAGATTTGCTCTATGGCAAACCCTTAAAATAGATTAAACCTTACATAATTAAGCTTAAAACCATGACAAATATCAAACAAAACGACCTCATCCAGAGCGTGGCAGATGCCTTTCAGTTCATCTCTTACTACCACCCCAAGGACTTTATCTCCGCCATGGGCAAAGCCTATGAGCTTGAGCAAGGTGCCGCAGCAAAGGATGCGATTGCACAGATTTTGACTAATAGTCGCATGTGCGCAGAAGGTCACCGTCCGATGTGTCAGGACACTGGTATTGCAGTCGTTTTCCTCAAAATTGGCATGAATGTTCAGTGGGGCGATGCCACCATGAGCGTCACCGACATGGTGAACGAGGGCGTACGTCGGGCCTATATGAACCCAGACAACCCACTACGTGCATCTGTTTTGAGCGATCCAGCGGGTAAGCGTAAAAACACGGGTGACAACACTCCGGCAGTGATTCATTATGAAATCGTCCCAGGTGATGATGTTGAAGTCATTTGCGCGGCCAAAGGTGGTGGCTCGGAGAACAAAGCCAAGATGGTCATGCTCAACCCCTCTGATTCAATCGTCGACTGGGTAGTCAAAACTGTCCCAACAATGGGTGCTGGCTGGTGCCCCCCTGGCATCCTAGGTATTGGTATTGGTGGGACCCCAGAGAAAGCCATGTTGATGGCTAAAGAGTCCTTGATGGGCCCGGTAGATATTCAAGAATTAATCGCACGCGGTGCAAAGACTCGTGCTGAAGAGCTACGCTTAGAGATCTACGAGAAGGTGAATAAGCTCGGCATTGGGGCACAAGGCCTCGGTGGTTTAGCAACAGTTCTGGATATCAAAATCATGGAGTACCCAACGCATGCGGCTTCATTGCCGGTAGCGATGATTCCAAACTGTGCCGCAACCCGTCACGTGCATTTCCATTTGCATGGCGATGGCCCAGCGATATTAGAAAAGCCATCCCTATCGGATTGGCCAGATGTCACTTGGACTCCAGATACCAAGAAATCCAAGCGTGTGAATTTAGATACCCTGACCGCCGAAGAAGTGGCTGGCTGGAAAGAAGGCGAGACACTACTTCTCAACGGCAAAATTTTGACTGGTCGTGATGCAGCACATAAGCGTATTGCCGATATGCTAGCTAAAGGTGAAGAATTGCCAGTAAGCTTTAAGAACCGTGTGATCTATTACGTTGGCCCAGTCGATCCAGTCGGCGGCGAAGCGGTTGGCCCAGCAGGCCCAACAACTTCAACTCGCATGGATAAGTTCACTGAGATGATGCTAGCTCAAACTGGCTTGATCTCCATGATTGGAAAAGCGGAACGTGGCCCTACTGCTATTGAAGCGATTAAGAAACATAAGTCCGCCTACTTGATGGCCGTTGGTGGGGCAGCTTACTTGGTGTCTAAAGCCATTCAGACTGCAAAGGTGGTTGGATTTGCTGATCTTGGCATGGAAGCCATTTATGAATTCGATGTCAAAGACATGCCAGTGACGGTAGCGGTAAGCTCTGCCGGCATCTCAATGCATGAGACCGGCCCCAAAGAGTGGCAAGCAAAGATTGCCGGAATTCCAGTCACGATTGCTTGAGTCAATGAGTGCGTCATTTCTTCATTCAATTAACCGTCCTTAATTAAGCGACCTTACTTGGCACTCATCGGAGTTTTTGATTCTGGCGTTGGAGGCTTATCCATTCTGGATGAGGCTTTGCGCCAGCTTCCCTCGCATGACTATATTTATTTAGCCGACTCCATCAATGCCCCTTATGGAGAAAAATCTAGTGAGTGGATAGCTGCCCGCAGCATGGAGCTATGTCAATACTTAGCAACACAAGGTTGTGATGCCATCATGGTTGCCTGTAACACTGCTACCGCAGAGGCCATTGCAGATATCCGTCATGAGCTTAGTCATATTCCGATCATCGGCGTAGAGCCAGGCATCAAGCCTGCAGCAATGCAGTCAAGCAATGGCATTGTTGGGGTACTTGCAACCGAAGCTACACTCAAGAGCGATAAATTTAGCGCTTTACTAGCCACACTACCTAATTGTCAGTTTGTGAAGCAAGCGGGTGCCGGCTTAGTTCCTCTGATTGAAGCGGGCCAAGCTCATGGTGAGCAAACTCTCGAGCTGCTTGCCGAACACCTAGAGCCCATTCAGGAAGCGGGGGCAGACACTCTTGTTCTAGGATGCACACACTACCCTTTCTTGCGAAAAGCCATACGTAAATTATTGGGAGATTCCATTAACCTCATTGATACTAGTGAGGCCGTAGTGCGCCAACTGAAACGCAAACTGGAGTCTCAGGGCAAGCGCTTAGATAATGATGAATATGGCTCTATTAAATTCATCAGCAGTAAAAATGCGCAGAAATTGCATCACATGGCAGGCGAGCTCATGCAATCAGACCTGAATAAACACAGCATTGAATCTCAGATGGTGAGCTCTTTCAAATGAGCACCTTTTTTAGTCAAATGAATGCGTATCTACCATTCGACAAGACCGAACGCATCATCATTGCTATTGTTGTTGCCTTGCATTTATTATTTCTGATTGGCTTTCAGAGTGGCATGAAGCCTGATAACGATAGCAATCAAGATGATGCGCGAGTGATGGCCAATCTAGTGAGTCCTGAGGCTGCTAAACAGCCCCAGGCAACCCCAGCTGCGCCTCCACCAAAACCCAAGCAAGAACAAAAAAAGAAAACGGTGGATGAAAAATCCACGCAGGCGCCAACACCGCCACAAACCCAACAACAGACCCCCACCCCGCCAACACCCCAGCAATCTAAAAGTGAGTCACAGGCCCCAAATGCTACGGTAGCACCTGCCAACACCTCTGGATCCAGTGGCACACCGATTCAGACTGACATTGGTAAACTAGTGGTCGTATACCAGCCAGATGCAGATGCTTACTACCCTTCTTTTTCCAAGAGATCTGGAGAGCAAGGTGAAGTGGTGGTGAGACTGATTATTGATGAATCAGGAAGTGTTGAGGATGTTGCCTTATTGCGCTCCAGCTCATTTCCAAGATTAGACAGAGCAGCAACAGAAATTGGTCGTCGTTATCGCTTCAAACCATTTTTAGTAAATGGTTCGCCCCAGAGAATTTCTACTAACCTTTTAATTAAATTTAATTTAAAGAATTAATATTATGAACACACCATTTGGCTTAGCAAATTTATGGCTCGAGGGCGATGCAGTTACCCGCTTTGTGGCCATCGCACTTCTACTCTGTTCCATTGTGACTTGGGTCATTTTGCTATCCCGCTCTTGGGATTTGCGTAATTTGCGTAAGCTCAAGCCTGAGCTCGATCAGTTTTGGCGCGCTACTTCCTATGACCAGGGTCTGAATGCATTTACCAGCCACGCAAGTAATCCTTACTATCAGATTGCTAAAGCTGCAAGTGGAGCCTCTACCCATCACCAAAGTCAATCGACCAATCATCGTGAACTTTTGCAAACACTGAACTATTCCGAGTGGATGGCGAGAAGCCTTAAGAACAGCATTGATGGTGTAGCAGCCCAACTCCAAAAAGGACTCACCTTCCTTGGCTCAACCGGTGCAACAGCGCCGTTTATTGGCTTGTTTGGAACAGTATGGGGCATCTACCATGCCTTGATCGCAATCAGTAGCTCAGGTAGTGCGCAGATTGATCAGGTTGCTGGCCCGATTGGCGAAGCGCTCATCATGACTGCTTTAGGCTTGGCCGTAGCCATTCCAGCAGTGCTGGGCTTTAATGCGATCAATCGTGCCAATAAATTGTTAGTTGCCGATCTCAATCGCTTTGGCAATGATCTCCTTGCTTACTTTGTCACTGGCGCCCGTGTAAAGTCCGGAGAATAAATATGTCTTTTAATCTTCAGAACGATCAAGAAGAAAGCGGCATCATGGCCGAAATCAACATGACGCCGATGGTGGATGTCATGTTGGTGCTTCTCATCATCTTCATCATTACCCTGCCAGTCATTCAGCAGGCCGTAAAGGTTGAACTGCCCAAAGCCAATAGTGTGCGCAATGAAGTCAAACCAGAGTCAGTACAGCTCTCGATTGATGCTCAGGGTAATATATTCTGGAATAGCACTCCAATTGATTTGAAAACTTTTGATGGTTATGCAGAAAAAGCTGCTCAGAAGGAACCACAGCCAGAAATCAATTTACGAGCTGATAAGTCAGTGAAGTATGAGTATGTTGCTCAAGTACTGGCAGCATCGCGTCGTGCTGGCTTAACGAAGCTAGGGTTTGTGACTGAGCCTAACTAGGGCTTTGTGACGGCAGTACATTGCTCTTGATAAATACTTGTACCCTCACCTAAAGTTGCGGAAAGAATTCCACCTTTAACTGTCTGCACCTTTCTTAATTGACCCGTTGGTCGGTTAATTGCGATCATCGTACTTACAGAACCAGCGCCATACTGGACACCATCAAAATTTTCTGGGGGGAATTGAGCTTCCATTGAAATGAGGACTGTGTATTGAGCAATGAGGATACCCTTGACAGTTTGCTGACCCAACTCGCTAACCCGGTCTAAATCTCGGTCATCGACAAAAACTTTAGCCTTCTGATTTTTTGAAGCAGCAATTACTTTGAGTTGATAAGTTTCGGTGTAATTCTTTTCCGAGCGCTCACAAGCAAAAACCAAAAGATCTGCTGCCAAACTGGGAGTGGCGCACAAAAGTAAGGCTAGACAGGATAAAAAGTAGAGATATTTCAAGGATGCGTGAAATCAATCGATTGGTGCCCGAGGCCGGAATCGAACCGGCACGACTTTTTTGAGTCGGCAGATTTTAAATCTGCTGTGTCTACCGATTTCACCACTCGGGCTCGCACGAGCAATAAAGC
>JBEGUE010000036.1:0-9576 GCA_041179045.1 Pseudomonadota bacterium | reverse complement strand
TCAAACCACTCTGTCTGCGCCATGGAAACAATATCCTCTTGTGTAGCAGCTAACTCACCCCATATTCTCCAGCCTGCCTTAGCAAAGAACTCAGAGACCATAAATAGCCCTAAGTTATGTTGTGAGCCTGGCAAGGGAACGAGCATGATGCTGGACCCAGTTTTATTTTGCTCTGCATACTGCTGAAAGATCGGGCTTAAGTCATACATCAACTGCTTGATACGCCAAAGCGCAATCGTGACGTCGGTGAAGCTAGACTGATCATCCTCCCACATTTCACCTAATTTTCTGGCAACAGGGGTCAATAAGAGCAGATAAATATTTTCGAGAGTGACGCCTGAAGCATGGATATCTTTGACGTACTTAACAGAGGTTTTCGCATCCTCTTGCAATACCAATTGCGTTAACTCAGCAATCGATTGTGGCGTAATGAGGTCAACTGGAGGCGCTTTTAAAACTGAAGAAATTGATGTTTCGAGATGCTGCTCAACGATTAAAGGCAATATGTTGTTTTCAATCGTCTTGACTAGCGACTCAAGATACTCTTCTTCCGTGCAGGCTTTTTCTAGCGGATGTGGAGTATCGTTTTTTTCAAATGTGGCTTTAGAGGGGGCATTTGCAACCAGGCAGTCCTCCCAGATGCTATTGGGCTGATTTGATGGGGAATTCTGATTAAGTTTGGAGTCGTCTTGGCTAGATCTCTTTTTAGATTTAGCGATGCTCACTAGTCTGGATAAATTCATGAACATCACCTGATCAGATCACAGTCTCAAATCACTACTTGAGATCGCTATGACTGCCTAAGAGCCTATAAATGGGAATATTTACTTTATAGGCTCATTTTTGAAGATACTCAAATGAATTGTCTTAAGTACTTTCCCTAGACCCCTTTATTTCATCACTAGAAGGTCGTATTTCATATTTTTCAAGCAAAACCCAGGTGGCTTTAGGCACCATGTTTTTTATTTTGTGCGGCGCAATGCTACGTAAATGAATCACCGATTCAATCGCCTTCATCTCCACCCTTGCTTTAGCAAACTCGAGTCCACGAGGCCCAAATCTCGGCATTACCCAAGCAAAGATACTACGCATGAAGTTTGGCATCCGCTGCAATGGTAAGCCACCTGCAGCGAGCTCTACATTTTTCATAAAGCCTTTAACGGGACCTAAACGATTGCCGGCGGAACTCACAGGCTCAAGCGATAACTCATTAGAGAGGAGGTTTACGAGCTCTTGACCTTTTGGATTACGAACAATAATCCATTGCTCCCCCGTGCCTGCCATATACCCGACCGTGATATCCGATAGGGAGTTAACGTAATCAACACAGGTTTTACAAGTCGTTGGGAAAAAATCTGCGGGCAAAGTACTGAGAGGTAACTTTAAAAAAGGGATCTCTTGTACTTCACCACTTTTAAATCTTAATTCAACATGGTAATCGGCTCTAAATTCTAAATACGTAATATCTTCAGGATTGGGACTCAGCAAGCCTAAAAACTGATGAAAGTTTTCAGTTGTTGTGTTGTCAGAACAAGGAGATCCAATAATGAGTAACTTCTCAAATCCAAGTTCTTTTTCTAATGCTCTTGCAGCATAGACTTGGCAAGGTATTCCTACCATCACTACTTTTTTATATCCCAGATCCCTTGCTTGCTCAAGATACTGAATGATGGGCGCATAACCCATCTTCATACCTCGACACTCGGCCATATTCTCTGCCTTAGTGACAATGACTGGGCTGGGTTTCCAGCGATCCTCGGGGTCAGAACGCATGGTAATAACAGCGTCTACCTCCCCTTTCTCTAGCAGCACTTCACATAAGCGACTGATAATTCCTGTCCATTGCGCACCAGGTAATGGATTGATTAGTCGAGCCCTAAACATGTGAAGATAGGCTCCAAAAAATACTTCATCCGAGTTTTCTAGCTTACGCTCTCTACCATGGACTGATAGTTCGTATTTTGGATAATCCGGCTGAATAAACTGGCAAGCAGTGGCGCAGCGCTTTGGGGCTGAGGTGCGAGAAACTCCACAATCAGTACATAAGTCCCGATAAGGAAGCTCTTGAATTAACTCATTTCCTGCCAATGCTTTATCCAAATCTTGAAATAACGCTCTGCTTTATCTTTTGAGCAGAGAGTCCGTAATGATCTAAGAGTAGATTGACATCGCCATGCTCTACATACTCATCCGGCAAGCCAAGTTGGAGAGTTTCGATTTGAATATTTTTATTTGAAAGCACCTCAAGGCAGGCACTTCCAGCACCCCCCTGAATTGCACTATCTTCAATCAAGACCAGAGCATCGTGAGACTGGGCAATAGTCAGGAGCAACTCTTCATCAAGCGGCTTAACAAAGCGCATGTCTACTACTGTCGCATTGATCTCTTCCGCTACATCAAAGGCGGAATATAAAATCGGTCCAAAGCAAATGAAAGCAATTTTTTTCTTTGGTGATGCTTCATTGCTAATACTGCGGACTATTCGGCCCTTACCGATAGGTAGCGTATCTAATGAAGATTCAATTAGAGCTCCAACCCCAGAACCACGCGGGTAGCGGACAGCTGCCGGACCATCATGTCTGAAAGCAGTACTCAACATTGCTCGGCATTCTTGCTCATTCGAGGGCGTCATCAAAACCAAATTGGGTAGGCAACGTAAGAAGGCAATATCAAATGCACCAGCATGGGTTGCACCATCCGCACCCACGATACCGGCACGATCAATCGCGAAAACAATCGGGAGATTCTGCAAGGTGACATCGTGAATCAGCTGATCATAGCCACGCTGTAAAAAGGTAGAGTAAATCGCAACTACTGGCTTTAAGCCCTCGCAGGCAATTCCAGCAGCAAAGGTAACGGCATGCTGCTCTGCAATCCCTACGTCATAGTAACGATCAGGGAAGCGAGCCTCGAACTCGTTTAAACCAGAGCCCTCTCGCATGGCTGGCGTTATCGCAATGAGTCGCTCATCTGCAGCGCCCATATCGCATAACCATTCACCAAATACTTGAGTGAAAGTTTTCTTGCTGGCTTTAGCTGCTTGAATTCCTACACTGGCATCAAATTTACCGGGACCATGATAAAGAATGGGATCTTCTTCCGCCCGTGAGTAGCCTTTACCTTTTTTCGTAATAATGTGAAGAAACTGAGGTCCTTCAGTTTGAGCAAGCTGTTTTATGTTTTCTAGGGTGGGAATTAATACATCCAGGTTATGCCCATCAATCGGGCCGTAATAATCGAATCCAAACTCTTCAAAGATCGTGGCTGGGCCAACCATTCCTTTTGCATGACCCTCCAATCTTTTTGCAAACTCTCGTATTGGAGGGGCAACAGATAGCACCTTATCGATGCCTCTTTTGGTTGCCGCATACATCGAGCCGGATATGAGTTTGACTAAATAGCGATTGAGCGCACCCACTGCCGGTGAAATCGACATCTCGTTGTCATTCAGTATCACTATCAAAGGTACTTTTTTATTTACGCCAGCATTGTTCATGGCTTCAAATGCCATGCCAGCGCTCATAGCGCCATCACCAATAATGGCTACTACGCTGCGCTTTTCATTTTTTGTCTTGGCCGCTACTGCCATTCCTAAGGCAGCCGAAATACTCGTTGAAGAATGCGCAGTACCAAAAGCATCATATTCACTCTCACTGCGCTTTGGAAATCCTGAGAGACCACCATATTGGCGCAGAGTGGACATTCCCTCGCGTCGCCCCGTCAGTACTTTATGGGCATAACTTTGATGACCTACATCCCAAATCATTCGATCATGCGGAGTATCAAATACGTAATGTAGGGCAATGGCTAGCTCTACAGTACCCAGATTAGAGGATAAATGCCCTCCAGTACTAGAGACTGAGTTGAGAATAAAGCTGCGTAATTCTTGGGCTATTTGAGGAAGCTGATTGGACTCATAAGTCCTCAAATCAGCAGGACTAGTGATGGTCTCGAGAAAATTGGTGACTTTTAACATGGTAGTTTACTTAGATGTATAAATTGTCGAAATGATCTTCTTAAAATCTTCCAGATTTTCATGGCTAGAATTCTGAAGCGCACAAATTGGGGCGTGCATAAATTTGTTGGCTAGTGCGCTAGCCATTTGAGAAAGAACAATCATGGGATCCTCTCCTTTGGCAATTCTTCTGCCTGCTTTTTCTAGTTCAATTTTTTGATACCGCTCACCCACATCCTGAATGGATTTGATGATGGGTACTACTGCTCGTTTTTCCAAGGTCTGATAAAACTCAATCACACCCTTTTCAATAATCTTCTCTGCCTCATAAACGGACTCTGTGCGATTTGCTTTGCCCGCACTCACAATCTCGCCAAGGTCATCGATTGAATATAAATAGGCATCCTTCACACTCTTAATCTCAGACTCAAAGTCTCTTGGAACCGCCAGATCAATTAAAACCATGGGTCGAAACTGTCTTGCCTTTAGGGCAGTTTTCACCATTCCTAGACCAATGATCGGCAATGAACTGGCAGTGCAAGACACAACCACATCATATTCGTGCAGGTGCTGGGCTAACTCGTGCAAGGGAAATACTTCAGTGACTAAATGTTGATCATTAAAGGCTTTGATTAAGTCGCTACCCCGATCCACCGTACGATTAGAGATCGCAATCTTTTTTGGCTTCTTCCCAGCAAAATGACTTGCACAAAGGCCGATCATTTCTCCTGCTCCAATAAACAGCACATTGCATCCGTTGATATCGCCAAAAATACGCTGAACTAGTTTGATTGAGGCACCCGCCATCGATACTGAATGAGCGCCAATTTGAGTGCTACCACGGACTACTTTTGCTACAGAGAAGGTCTTATCAAATAATGGCTTCAGATATGCGCCGACAGTTCCCACTTGATTGGCATAGTCAATCGCTTTTTTCATTTGCCCCAGAATTTGTGTCTCTCCGAGCACCATTGAATCTAGACCACTGCCTACCCTGAAGGCATGCTTTACAGCATCTGCTGATGTGGCAGAGTAAATATACGGACGCAGCTCATTACCTTGAACATTATTTTGCGCTGCCAACCAATCGAAAGCTCTTTTTTCAAAATCGTTATCTGCGTACTCAATATCATTTGCAGCACAGTAAATTTCCATACGATTGCAAGTCGATAGAATTGCCACTTCAGGGCTACTGTTTGAATTTTTACCTTGTAAGTACTTACGCAAATCAATCAATGAGTCTTGCAAAATCTCAGGGGCTACGGCAACACTTTCCCGAATATCTATCGGAGCAGTGTGATGATTGACACCAAGATTGAGTAGCTTCATATTGGCCATTGTTTAATAAGCCCCCGGATTGAGAACCAAAGTCTCCCAGTTCAAACACATCGCGATCGTGACCCAAATCAAATAAGGCAACATTAAAAAGGCTGCCAACTTATGAATAGGCCACATGACCACCATAATTCCCAAGACCGATAACCATAGGAAGCCTGCCTCTATTAGAGACCAATCTGGGTGGTGCATGCGAAAGTAAAAGATGCTCCAGAGGATATTTAAGAAACTATTGAGCACAAATAGGCCCACTAAAGAAATTCTCTGTGACCTTGTTGGACGATTGTTAAAAGCAATCATCCAAGCAGCTGCCGATAGTATGAAAATAATGGTCCAGATCAAACCAAAGGCCCAATCTGGTGGTTTCCATCCAGGCTGTTTCAACGAAAAATACCAAGGCCCGATTTCTGTCGCCAATCCACCCGCGACAGAAGTAATGATCATCCATGCGGCGATCATGAGTAGGTACTTGCGCTCGAAGAAAATCTTCATGCCTTAGCTAATCCCAATAAATGCCCCATATCTTTGAAGAAGATCTTGATATGAGCCAAAGGCTTTTTGCGTACCAGTTTTTTATTCATATAAGACTCGAAGGTCAGCTTCTGAACATCCTTGTCTTCACACATCTTGACAAAACTCTCGCGTCGCTTGTCAGTTGTGTACCAGAAATACTGCATGATTCCTAACACCCAGAAAGTCATACGATGCTCTTTCATAAAGCGCTTTCTGGCTAACTGTAACTTTGCGGGATCATTGCTCTCTACAAATTCGTACACCGCTTCACCTGCTAATTGACCGCCTAGCATGGCGTAATAAATCCCCTCACCCGAAGCTGGGGCGACAACACCGGCTGCATCACCAGCTAATACAACCTGCTGTCCATCGTCCCATTTTTTAAGCGGCTTCATTGGCAGTGGTGCACCTTCATGCCTGACTAATTCTGCACCCTCAAGACCAACATCTGCGCGCAGTTTAGCGACAGCGTTTCTTAAGGAGAAGCCTTTGTCAGCACTGCCAGTACCAATACTGATCGTATCGCCGTGAGGAAATACCCAGCCATAAAAATCGGGGGAGATCGGCTTTTGATAGACCACATCACATCGAGTGGAATCAAAATGATGAGGCGTGTTTGGTGGAGTTTTAATGATTTCGTGATACGCAAAAACGTAATTGGCTTCAGCACAACCCTTTACTCCGGCACTCCTTCCAACTTGTGACTTAGCACCATCAGCGCCAATTACCGCCTTTGTAAGAACACTTTTGATAGCGCCAGAATCACCATCACGCGCACCTCTTGTGCGGTAATGAATGCGAGCCAACGGACCTTCACGTGTCAGGCTTTCAAAAAGGCCATCTTCTCGAGTCGCTCCAGCAGCGACAGCGCGCTTGCGCAGCCATTCATCGAATTGGGCTCGATCGACCATGCCAACAAAACCATTATCAATCGGGATATCAACCGCTTTTCCGAGCGGCGAAACCATACGCGCTGATTTTGCCTTGGCAACTAACAGCTCATCGGGAATCTCAAAGTCTTTAATCAAGCGCGGAGGAATGGCGCCACCGCAGGGCTTCACTCTGCCTCGCTTATCCAGCAATAAAACTTGCTTGCCTTTTTTAGCCAGTGTTTGGGCTGCCGTAGCTCCTGCTGGACCACCGCCAATCACAACCGCGTCATAAATAAATTCTGTTCCCATTCGCTTTACCTCGCTTGACTCGTAATGCTATTTTTTCTCTCAACTAGAGAGGCCATATATGCTGAAACAACAAACAACAATGCTTCGATAAAAAAGACGCTGGAGTATGCAAAAGCAGGATTAGTAAAAATGGATCTGGCTAAATCACTAGCCCCAGCACCAATTAATCCACCCAAGCCAAAGGCAATAGCTTGTGCACCACCCCAAAGCCCAATACGCACACCCTCTTTGCCCGCTCCGCCCACTACTGCTAATCGCATCATGGAGGCAATCGCCGCAATTGAAAAAGCGCCATTTGCCAAGCCAAGCAAAAATACATTCGGCTTTAATGGCCAATCACCTTCAAGTAAACCAGCTAGAACCAATCCAAACATGGCCAATGCAGAAGCAAGACAGCCATAAATCATCCATGAACGGAGTGAACCAAAATATTTGCGCAATCGACTGGATCCACAGACGGCGACCAATAACATTCCGGTCAACACACCAGCATGCTGGATACCTGAGAGGCTAGTTGTTTCACCCAAGGTGTATTTGAAAACCATGCCTGCAAATGGCTCCAGAATTAAATCCTGCGCACTAAATGCCAGCATCGATAAAAAGATAAAGATCGTAAATCGCTTGGTATCTGGATCAGCCAAGATATCGCTCAGGGCTTTTTTAAAGGGAAGCTTTTTATCAATATTTGCTCTACTATTTTGTAGATCATGACCTTCTAGCTTGAACAGAGCTGCAAAAGAAAGCGCCATCGCAGACAGAGAGATGATGCCGGAGATCAAGATCACTTTTTCTGGTTCATACGGATCTAAAAATTTTCCAGCAATACCACTGGTCATGGCAAAGCCAAAAATCATCATGAGCCATACCGTTGTAGCGGCGGCTGCCCTGCGCTCGTCGCTGACACCCTTCGCTAGCAGTGCCAACAAGGATGTACCGCTCATACTGACACCAACTCCAATAAAGAAGAAAGCAACAATGGCTGAGGCAATGCCCAAGAGAAGATGCACACCCATTAATGTTGTCGCGATAGCTGCACCAAATCCGCCTAGTGCTAATAAAGTAATTCCACCCAATATCCAAGGCGTTTTCTTAGCTCCGCTATCGGACTCAAAGCCCATTCTGGGACGAATGACTTGCACAAAATAATGAATGGCCACTAAAAATCCTGGGAGACTCGCTGGCAAGGCTAGCTCGACCACCATGATGCGATTCAAGGTGGATGTCGTCATCACCACAATGGCCCCGATACAAGCTTGTACAAGTCCAATGCGAACGATACTCAACCATCCGAATGTCGAGAGATTTAATAGTGGCTGACTAATTGCGATACTCATTAGCTATCCATCCCCATCACTGCAAAAGCAGAAACCATCATCCCAGCAACCAAGACAGGCACTCCAAAGCCACTATAAAAAAGTGCTTTCTCTATGGGTCGCTTTAAAAAATCCTTTAATAAAATCACTTGCGCTACGATCAGTAGGCCAATGACTAAGGCATACATTTCTTTGCCCCAAGATAGCAGCAGGAATAGCACCACTACCTGCGGTATCAACATGAATGCCGCTGCAACTTGCGCTGCTCTGTTAGCTCCGAGTTGTACGGGTAAGGAGCGCACGTCCATTTGTCGATCACCCTCAATCGCTTTAAAGTCATTCAAAGTCATGATGCCGTGAGCACTAGCGCTGTAAAGGCCGGCAAGTATGAGTGATGGTTTGCTTGGCATTACGCCGCCTGAGATTAAGGTAGCGCCAGTAACCCACGCCAAACCTTCGTAGCTGATTCCGCAGGCAAGATTTCCAAGCCAACCATTATTTTTAAAGCGGATTGGCGGCATGCTATAGAGCCATGCAAGCACTAAGGCTAATAAGGTTGCGGCGAATCCAATCGGACCCAAGTAAGTTCCTACCCAGATAGAAATCAAAGACCATATGATCGCGATGTATAAACCCCAGCGACCAGGTATGCGACCAGAGGGAATTGGACGCATAGGCTCATTGATCGCATCTACGTGTCGATCAAACCAATCGTTCACCGCCTGACTTGAAGCACAAACTAGTGGTCCAGTAAGGGCTAATCCGACAAGAAAAATCGGTAGATTGTCAGCAATTTTTTCGCTGCCAGTGATGGATCCACAAGCAAAGGCCCACATTGGCGGAAACCAAGTGATGGGCTTTAAAAGCGTCAAAATTGCTTTAGGATCAGGCAGATTCATGTAAATGATTTTGTCATTGACATTTAAAAGTGTCAATTAAATTTGACACTTTTATTACCTGTTTTTACAAGTGAAAACCCTTATAGATCATCACTTAGGGATGAAATTGGGGGTTTAAGCCGCCCTGAGAAGCTCTTTTGGCAGGGAAAAATTGACCGTTTCTTCAATTCCCTGAAGAGGTAGAACGCTTCCACTAGAAAACTGGCTAATAGCTTCAACGATTTGGGCTGTTAATGCCTCTGGGGCAGAAGCTCCCGCCGTTACGCCAATATTGTGAACACCGTCAAACCACTCCCCTTTCAGCTGAGAGGGGTCATCGACTAAATACGCGGGCACATGCATGCTTTGGGCCAACTCTTGAAGACGCTTTGAGTTGGAGC
>JBEGUE010000035.1:0-8123 GCA_041179045.1 Pseudomonadota bacterium | reverse complement strand
TTCACGCACACAAGCAGGGCGATGCTAAGCATACCCATAGCAAGGAAGTCTCCAACCAGAATCTCTTGCTGATTGCTTTGGTTCTCACACTCGGTTTTTCAGGGGTTGAGGGTGCCGCTGCTTACTTTGCGAATTCTTTAGCACTGATATCGGATGCTGGTCATATGGTGACCGATGCTGCTGCACTGGGTTTAGCGTTGTTAGCGCAAATCATCTCTCGTCGTCCACCATCGGCAAAACATTCGTTTGGATTTGGAAGAGCAGAGGCCTTAGCTGCTTTCGTGAATAGTATTGCGATGCTGGCCTTAGTTGCCTGGATTATGGTTGAGGCGATTAGTCGATTCTATGACCCACATCAAGTGGATGGCCTAACTGTCACGATAGTAGCTGCCATTGGTCTGCTCATGAATATTGTGGTGGCATGGGTTCTGTCCCGCGATAAAAAGAGTGTCAATACCCGAGCTGCCTTAGTTCACGTCATGGGTGATTTGCTGGGATCTATCGCTGCTCTGATTGCAGGTATTGTGATTCAGCTTACTGGATGGATGCCGATTGATGCCATCTTATCTATTGCGGTCTCTCTCTTAATTTTGAAGTCCACCATTTCTATTTTGAAGGAGTCTTATCACTTCTTGATGGAGGGGGTACCTCTACATATTGACTATTTACAAGTCGGTCAGGATTTAAAAAAGGTGCCCGGTGTTTTGGCGGTGCATGATCTGCATGTTTGGGAGATGACTCCCAGCTTCCCAGCGCTAATTGGTCATATTGAAATCGAGCATATCAGTGAGTGGCCTGAAATCATGGTGCGTATTAATGAGATGCTGCTCAATAAACACGGAATTGATCACGTGACTTTGCAGCCAGAAGTTCCTGGTATGACGGATGAGCATGCGCATAACGAAGACCTCAATGTTGAGCTTAACAAACCGAATGTGATTCATCATGGCGATACCTTCTTTGTCGCGTGCACAAGCCCCGATGGCCCGCATCGCATGGCGTATCACGCCTGGGGTAATCCCAGTAATCCCAAAGTCTTGGTTTGCGTTCATGGTTTAACACGCAGAGGAAGTGATTTCAAAACTCTGGCTGAGGCAATGAGTCAGGACTATTACGTTGTTTGTCCGGATGTAGTTGGTCGCGGAGATTCAGATCGATTGAAGAACCCGATGCTCTATGCTGTTCCGCAATACGTTGCAGATGTGGCAAGCTTAATTGGACATCTTGGTGTTGCGCAAGTAGATTGGTTTGGAACCTCAATGGGTGGCTTGATTGGCATGGTCTACGCCGCAATGCCCAAGAGTCCAATTCGTCGCATGCTGATTAATGATGTAGGTCCACGTATTGAGCCTGAAGCCATCAAGCGCCTAGGTTCTTATGTTGGCCAGCCTTTTAGCTTTTCTAATCGTGCCGATGCTCTGCAGCGCCTCAATGAAATCTGTGCGTCTTTTGGCAGCCATACCCCAGAAGAGTGGGAGATTTATAACGGCCCTATGCTCGTGCAAAAAGATGGGCTTTGGGTAATGCACTATGACCCAGACATTTCTGTGCCGTTTGCGTCAGTCAATCCAATTATGGCCAAGGCGGGAGAGATGGCGATGTGGCATGCTTTCAAGCAAATCCATATCCCCATGTTGATCGTGCGTGGTGGTGAGTCAGATTTACTTTCCGCTAAAACTGTAGCCGAGATGTGCAAGGTCAACCCTTATATTCGGAGTATTGAAATTCCGGGAGTAGGGCATGCGCCTGCCTTTGTGAAGTCAGAACAAGTGGCTTTGGCCAAAGAATTCTTTAGCTAAGGCTTGTAGTCATCCATGTCGAATGCCTCTTCCACACCTGAGAGCATCAAAATTATTGATGCTTGGTATGGCGAGCCTTCTGAAAGTCATGCTGCTGGCGTTCTTAGCATACTGAAGCTGCTGCACCTAGATGAAGCAACACTTACCGCTGCACATCATATTGCCCGTACCCATGGCAAAGAATCGCTCACCAAATTGATTGGCGATGAGTCAGCCAGATTATTGATTGGCTATCGCGGCCTGAGGCAGGCTCAAGCCAAGTTGGTGCGCAATGATGGTGGTCTAAGTATTTCTGGGCAAGAAGAGATGCTCAGAAAGATGTTGCTCGCTTTTGGTGATGACTTACGCGTCGTTCTCATCTACCTTGCCTCGCGCTTACAAACGCTGCGTTGGATTACTCAAGAAAAAATCGAGATGCCAAAAGCATGGGCTCAAGAGATTCTGAATATTGATGCATCGCTTGCTAATCGCCTAGGTATTTGGCAAATGAAATGGGAGATGGAGGACTTGGCATTTCGAGTTCTCTCTCCAGAAACCTACCGCGACATCGCCAAGATGTTGGATGGCAAGCGCATTGAGCGTGAATCTTTTATCAACCAGATTGTGAGCAAGCTTAAAGAAGAATTAAATGCTGCTCGTATTGAAGGTGAAGTTCAGGGTCGTCCAAAGCATATCTACAGTATTTGGAAAAAGATGCAGGGCAAGTCACTCGACTTTGCTAACCTCTATGACGTCAGGGCATTTAGAGTTTTAGTGGATGACATTAAATCCTGTTACGCCATTTTGGGAATAGTGCATAACGTTTGGCAACCGGTGCCACGTGAATTTGATGACTACATTGCCAGACCAAAGCCAAACGGCTACCAATCTTTGCATACCGTAGTGATGGATGAGTATGGGACGGCATTTGAGATTCAGGTGCGCACCAATGCAATGCATCAACAGGCTGAATATGGTTTGGCAGCTCATTGGCGCTACAAAGAGGGTGCTTATGTTGGCGCTGCAACGCCGCCAAAAAATAAGTCTAATGATGCAAATCCCAGCCATCAAACGGGCACCCATAGTGCGGCAGTTGCCTATGAGCGTCAAATTGCTTGGGCAAGGCAGCTTATCTCATGGAAGGAAGATGCTTGGGAGCAGCTTAAGCACCATGAGATCGATGACCATATTTATGTGCTCACTCCATTAGGAAAAGTGATCTCCTTGGAGAAGGGTTCATCGCCTATCGATTTTGCATACGCAGTTCATACCGATCTAGGTCACCGCTGTCGTGGCGCTCGGGTAGATGGTGCGATGGTACCTTTAGACACGCCCTTACAAAATGGCCAGACTATTGAAATAGTCGCTGTTAAACATGGCGGTCCCTCACGCGATTGGATTAGCCCGAGCCGCAATTACTTACGTTCACAGCGTGCTCGCACACGCGTACGCGCTTGGTTTAATGCCGTGGATGATGAAGAGGCGGGGCCAAAGTCCACCGACCCCAAAGTGGAGCAAAAGGCAGAAGCAAAGGTAATTGCCCCAGCCCCAGAAATTGTTCTGAAACAAAGTGCTCGCAAGCAGGGGCAGGCAGGTGATGTTTTGGTAGTGGGGGTGGATTCATTAATGACTCAGCTGGCACGATGCTGCCGGCCGGTGCCACCTGATGCAATTGCAGGTTTTGTGACTCAAGGCCGTGGTGTATCGATACACCGGCGCTCCTGCAAAACATTTAGAGGGCTATTGGAGCGAGCCCCTGAGCGCGTTATTCAGACTGCTTGGAATGATTCTGGCCCAGAAACAACGGCCGTAAATGACCCTAAGCGAGTATTTCCTGCGGATTTAGCGGTAACCGGGCTTGACCGCCCTGAGCTGATGCGCGAGCTGTTTGAGATTCTGACGAGGCAGGGTGTTCACGTCATTGATCTGCGCAAATCTGCTAAGCGAGGCCTTGCGCAGATACTGCTGACGGTGGAGATTAAAGACTCAGAAGCCTTACGGCTTGTCCAAAATGCCTTAGAAGAAGTCAAAGGGGTGACCCAGGTACGCCGCCGGTGATAAACTCTAGGGCTTAAATAGGCTCGTAGCTCAGCTGGTTAGAGCACCACCTTGACATGGTGGGGGTCGTTGGTTCGAGTCCAATCGAGCCTACCAACGAATAAAGACCCAAAAAGTGCGCGGTTGCCCAAAAGCTCCCGCGCTTTCTTTTTGGTGGATGTTGTGCAGTAAATCAGTCTTTCGGCTGAATCTTAATAAGATGGAGCGGTCATGCTTGTAGTTACTCTGCCAGATGGATCTAAACGTGAGTTCGAAGCTCCCGTACGCGTTCTTGATGTTGCCCAAAGCATTGGAAGCGGTCTTGCCAAAGCTGCCCTCGGTGGCATAGTGGACGGCAAGGTGGTGGATGCTAGCTTTGTGATCGACAAAGATAGTCATTTAGCCATCGTCACGGATAAAAGCCCAGAAGCGTTGGAGATCGTACGCCACTCCACAGCCCACTTATTGGCCTACGCAGTTAAAGAGTTGTTCCCAGAGGCGCAAGTCACTATTGGCCCTGTGATTGAAAACGGTTTTTATTACGATTTCTCGTTTCACCGCGCATTCACACCAGAAGATCTGATTTCGATCGAAAAGAAAATGGCTGAGCTCGCTAAAAAAGATGAGCCAGTGATTCGTACAGTAATGCCGCGTGATGAGGCTGTGAAGTTTTTCAAAGATCAAGGTGAAAACTACAAGGCAGAAATTATTTCTAGCATCCCACAGGGTGAGGATGTCTCTTTGTACGCCGAGGGCAAGTTCACCGACTTATGTCGTGGGCCGCACGTGCCATCTACTGGCAAGCTCAAGGTATTCAAGCTTCTGAGCGTTGCTGGTGCTTATTGGCGTGGCGATAGCAAGAATGAGATGCTGCAACGGATCTACGGTACAGCTTGGCTGAAAAAAGAGGATCAAGATGCGCATTTGCATATGCTTGAAGAAGCTGAGAAGCGCGATCACCGCCGCCTCGGTAAATTCCTGGACTTGTTCCACTTTCAGCCTGAAGCACCGGGTTTAATTTTCTGGCACCCAAAAGGCTGGTCTATTTGGCAAGAAGTTGAACAGTACATGCGTCGCGTTTATCAGCGCGAAGGTTATCAAGAAGTGAAGGCCCCCCAAATTTTGGATCGTGGCCTTTGGGAAAAGTCTGGCCACTGGGATAACTACAAAGAAAACATGTTCACTACAGAGTCGGAGAATCGTGCTTATGCATTAAAGCCGATGAACTGTCCAGGACATGTGCAGATTTTTAATTCCGGCTTGCATAGCTATCGCGAATTGCCATTGCGTTACGGCGAGTTTGGTCAGTGTCACCGTAATGAACCATCGGGTGCGTTGCATGGTTTGATGCGCGTACGTGGCTTCACTCAAGATGATGGTCATATTTTCTGTACTGAAGATCAGATTCAGTCTGAAGTAGCTGCGTTTGATAAAGCGGTTCGTGAGGTTTATCAAGATTTTGGTTTTACTGAAGTGGCTGTTAAGTTGGCCTTGCGTCCTGCGAAGCGTGTTGGCGATGATGCAATTTGGGATAAAGCGGAGGCTGCCTTACGCGGCGCCTTGACCGCTTCAGGCCAAGAATGGGAAGAATTGCCAGGCGAGGGTGCTTTTTATGGTCCGAAGATCGAATATCACCTCAAGGACTCGATTGGGCGTACTTGGCAGTGCGGCACGATTCAGGTGGATTTCTCGATGCCAGCCCGTTTAGGTGCTGAATATGTCACCGAAGAGAACACCCGTAAAGCTCCAGTGATGCTTCACAGAGCAATTGTGGGCTCTTTAGAGCGTTTTATTGGCATTTTGATCGAAAATCATGCTGGAAATATGCCGGTTTGGCTTGCTCCGACCCAGGCTGTAGTCCTTAATATCTCGGATAATTCGGCTGCTTATGCTCAAAAAGTCCAGCAATCTCTGAAAAAACAAGGGTTTAGAGTCGAATCGGATTTGCGGAATGAGAAAATTACGTATAAAATACGCGAGCACGCATTACAGAAGCTCCCATTTTTGTTAGTTGTAGGGGATAAAGAAGCAGAAAGTAATTCGGTGGCCGTTCGTGCCCGTGGCGGAGTGGATTTAGGTGTAATGCCTCTTGATGCCTTCGTTGCCCGACTCCAGCAGGATATTTCTCAGAAAGTCGGACCCGAGCTTAGCTAGGGGTGGAATGGTTTTTATTGTTTTTTTAAAGGAATTAAGAAGATCGCTACTGATAAATCGCAGCGCATAAATCGGGAGATTACTGCTCCTGAAGTGCGTCTGATTGGACTGGATGGAGAACCCATCGGTGTAGTTAAGTTGAGTGAAGCCCTGGCTTTAGCGGAAGAGAAAGAGACCGATTTGGTTGAAATTGCTCCGACGGCTGTGCCACCTGTAGTCCGCATCATGGACTTCGGCAAATTTAAGTACCAAGAAGCCAAACGTTTGCATGAAGCTAAGCTCAAGCAAAAAGTGATTCAGGTGAAGGAAGTGAAATTCCGTCCCGGCACAGATGATGGTGACTATGGTGTCAAGCTACGCAATCTAATCCGCTTTTTGGAAGATGGCGATAAGACAAAGATTACGCTACGATTTCGGGGTCGTGAAATGGCCCACCAAGAAATCGGAGTCAGAATGTTGGAGCGTTTGAAGTCAGACCTGATTGAGCATGGTCAAGTAGAACAGTTTCCAAAGATGGAAGGTCGCCAGATGGTGATGGTATTGGCCCCCATTCGTAAGGCTAAGTAATAAATCCAATCGCAAGATTGGGTTTGTTGTTTAAGTAGGGAGGAGCTCCTAAGAATTAATAAGGGCTCTGGTAGTTAGAAGTGCTTCTAGGTACAGGAAGCGTAACCGTCGGTTACCACCTATGTTGCACAAGTAATTGAAGGGGTGCTTTATGCCCAAGATGAAGAGTAAGAGTAGCGCCAAAAAGCGCTTCACGGTTCGCGCAGGCGGAACGATCAAACGAGGCCAGGCTTTCAAACGCCACATCCTCACCAAGAAGACCACAAAGAATAAGCGTCACCTACGTGGTACTACCGAAGTTGCGAAGGCAGACGTTAAGTCAATTCGCTCCATGCTTCCATACGCTTAACCTCAGACTAGATCAGGAGAAATAAATGCCAAGAGTCAAACGTGGGGTTACAGCAAGAGCCCGTCATAAGAAAATCACCGATGCCGCAACAGGTTATCGTGGACGTCGTAAAAATGTATTCCGTATTGCTAAGCAAGCAGTTATGCGTGCTGGTCAATATGCATACCGCGACCGTCGCAACAAGAAACGTGTATTCCGCGCATTGTGGATTGCTCGTATCAACGCGGCAGTTCGTCAGCATGACATGACCTATAGCGTATTCATGAATGGTATGAAGAAAGCTGCGATCGAACTCGACCGCAAAGTGCTTTCTGATATGGCCATTGCTGACAAAGCGGCTTTCGCTGCTTTGGTTACTCGGATCAAATCCGTAGTAAGCGCTGCAGCTTAATTCTTAGTTCATTTAAAAAACTAAGCTGCAATGGTTTCTCTCGACCACATTGTCGAGGATGCTAAACGTGATTTCCTCGGAGCTGCCGATCCGGCAGCTCTTGAGGACGCGAAAGCCAAGTATCTCGGTAAGTCAGGTGTTCTCACTGAGCGTTTAAAAGCGCTTGGTGGAATGTCGCCTGATGAGCGCAAGAGTGCTGGCGCCCAAATTAATCAAATCAAAACCCAAGTAGAAGCTGCATTACAAGAGCGTCGCCAAGCATTGGCTGATGCGGTACTGCTGCAACGTCTTGCGGCGGAATCGATTGACGTTTCTTTGCCTGGCCGCGGCCAGGCAGTTGGTAGTTTGCATCCAGTGATGCGCACCTGGGAACGTGTTGAAGAGATCTTCCGCTCCATTGGTTTTGATGTAGCTGACGGTCCTGAAATTGAAACTGATTGGTTTAATTTCACCGCCTTAAATAGCCCAGAAAATCATCCTGCACGTTCAATGCAGGACACTTTCTATATCGATGGCAAGGATTCCGCTGGAAAGCCTTTGCTATTGCGTACCCATACCAGCCCAATTCAGGTTCGTTACGCAAGCGAGCATGTCAAGAAATACGCTCACGCTGATGTGATGCCGCCAATCAAAGTGATTGCACCTGGCAGAACCTATCGCGTGGATAGCGACGCAACCCATTCACCGATGTTTCATCAGGTTGAAGGTTTGTGGATTGCGGAGAGTGTTTCCTTTGCAGACCTTAAGGGCGTGTACACCGATTTCTTAAGAACTTTTTTCGAGACAAATGAACTGCAAGTTCGTTTCCGTCCATCGTATTTCCCATTCACTGAGCCTTCAGCTGAAA
>JBEGUE010000034.1:0-5369 GCA_041179045.1 Pseudomonadota bacterium | reverse complement strand
TCTTTTGCTGGCATCCCAGTCTGAAATGCAATCGCCCAAGAATCTGCATGGGGGTAGCGAATTAATAGCGCCTTACTAAACGCTTGGCCACTGCCAGAAAATAAAGTGGACGATACTTGCTGAACACTGGAATAAATAGATCGCACAATCGGAATGCGATTCATCAAGCGGTTCCATACCTTCATCCACCACTGTCCTGCAAAGCTGATTGCGAGGAATCCAGTAATCACAATGACTGAAACAACAATCAGAATACCCACGCCTGGCAGTTCACGGAAATGTTGCAAATCACCAGCAAACTGATTGGGGAACACAGCAATGATGGCATGCATTACGGAGCCAAAAACACCGTCGAGCAGACCCAATCCCCATGCAATCACCCAAATGGTGATTGACATCGGTGCCCACACCAGAATGCCTGCGATAAAGTATTTTTTCATTTGCCCACGCTTACGCTTTGCCTAACCTGGTATTTTAGCGGTTTAAGCGGCAGCCGGCGACAGTCTAATAAAGACCAAGGCCGATTATCAGAATCCCAGCTAAGAAGCCACCCGCAAACAGCAAAGCCCCCACCAAAAGGCGATGAGTCCGCCTTTCCTGCATTAAAAGGCCTTTTAAGACCTCTAATTCAGCATTTTGGTCTCTTTGCGGACCGCGCCCCTGCGCCAAACTCTCTGCAATCAGGCGGGGCAAGGTTGGCAGTATCTTTGCCCAAGAAGGCGCCTCGCTTTTTAATCCCTCAACTAAACCACGCCAACCCAGCTGCCTACTGATCCATTTTTCCAAAATCGGCTTTGCAGTCTGCCAAAGATCAAGATCGGGGTCTAATTCACGTGCTAAACCTTCTACATTGAGCAATGTCTTTGAGAGCAGGGACAGTTGTGGCTGTACTTCGACCTTAAAACGACGGGATGTTTGGAACAAACGCACTAGAACAATTCCCAAAGAAATATCTTTTAGAGGTCGATCAAAGTAAGGCTCGCAAACGGAGCGTACCGCACCTTCTAATTCTTCCACCCGGGTATCTGGAGGCACCCAGCCAGATTCCACATGCAGTTCTGCTACGCGCCGGTAATCTCGATTAAAGAAAGCTAAGAAGTTGAGTGCTAAGTAGTTTTTATCGGTTTCACTTAATGCACCAACAATTCCGAAATCCAAAGAAATGAATCGCCCAAAACTACCTGGCTCCAAACTGATCATGATATTTCCAGGATGCATGTCTGCATGGAAAAAACCATGTTCGAATACTTGAGTAAAAAATATCTCTACACCCTCTGCTGCTAGTTTCTTGAAATCGACTCCAGCGGCACGTAGCTCATCAAAACGACCGATAGATATACCGTTCATTTTCTCCATGACAATCACATTGGTGTGACATAGATCCCAATACATTTCTGGAATCATGAGTTTGTCTGAATCAACAAAATACCTTCTTAGCTGACTGGCATTAGCAGCCTCACGCATGAGATCGAGCTCATCATGTAGGTGCCTATCAAATTCAGCAACGTTTTCAGTTGGCTTTAAACGACGTCCATCAGAAGATAATTTTTCGATAATTTTAGCCAGGTCATACATTAAGGCAATATCGCTCTCAATGACCGGGAGAATGCCTGGACGTAAGACCTTGATCGCAACTTCTCGCCCATTCCACTCTGGATGCCTCTCAGTGGCACGTAAAGTTCCAAAATGCACTTGAGCAACAGAAGCGCTAGCTACCGGAGTTGCATCAAAACGAATAAAGATTTCTTCAATTGGTAAACCAAGCGCCTGCTCAATTAAGAGCCGTGATTCTGCATTGGAAAACGGTGGCACTTGATCTTGTAACTTTGCTAATTCATTTGCGATATCTTCTGACAACAAATCACGTCGAGTAGAAAGCACTTGTCCAAATTTGACGAAGATCGGACCAAGCGCTTCTAAGGTCAAACGAATACGCTCACCTCTAGGTAGCGATTGCCCTGGTGATACCCAACAAAGAATGGTTAAGAAGCCACGAGCAATACCTGGCTTCAGAATATCGCGTAGCAGCGGCAGTAAGCCATAACGCCATGCAGTAAAGAAAATAAAATAGAGGCGGGCTAAACGACGCACAATGATTAACCTTTTCGCTCTAAAAGTTGGATACGCTTGTCTAGACGATCAACCGCATCACGCAACATACTTAATTCATTCTTACGAATTAAAAAATCTCGTTTATTCAAAAGTACTTTTCTCTCTTCACTGACATACTCAATGACATTTTCTAATAAATCAGTCGCTGCAGCTTTCCCAGCGGAAATGAATTTCTTGCCTTGGCTTACGGCAAAGTTTGCGGGTGCATCACCAATGAAACGTGCCAGGTCTTCCTCGTACTCCCACCGAATTTGGCCTGCTAAGCGGCCCAATAGCTGCGCTAAGTCAGCATCGCCGGTGATCTTCACTGACTTCATTGCTTGCTCCCGCAAGTTGCCAGAGCCACCAGCTAAAGCACTCAATGCTTCAGGGGAGACTTCTAACTCTAATGACGGGGCATCCGCATGAGTTAAGGCAAGCAAGAATCCCTCGGGCGCTATCTCAAAAAAGAGTTGCCCAATCGGCAAACTGAGCAAAATGACTTTGCCAGCATGGCGCGCCAACTCCGCCATAGCCCATGGCTCAGCCTTGAGGACATGATTTATTCCTCGGCAAGCGGCAGACGCTGCAATATGGTGAGTAGTGGGGGATACGGTGTTCATCAGTGTAAAAAACCCGCACAAGTGCGGGCTTTCGGTGGAAAGTACTACAAGCTTAAACTAACTGGGAGATACCCGCTAGTACCCAGCCTCCTGGGCCACTTACCGGCTTGCTGAGGTTCCAAACTTCAGAGAAGTTATTTGCCTGTGCGCCTACTTGTTCACGAATCATGCCGGTGAACTGTACGCTACAGTAATACGTGTTGTCCGCTGTCTCAATCCCGAGTAACTGTGCATTCAGCGTCACTACATCAGTTTGATTGGCGCTGTCAGCGCGTCCAGCCAGATCTTGCTCAATCGTGGCAAACATCTCTGGAGTGGTGTACTCGCGTAACGCAGCTAAATCGCCCTGATCCCACGCCTTTTGTAAGCCTGAGAAAAACTGTTTAGCATTATCTAAAAATGCGTACTCATCAAATCCTGGCGGCAGAGTTGATTGAAATGTTGCAGGCTCGGCAGCAACGCCACCGTACGCACTAGCAGCCGGTGTAAATGCAGGCTCTTGTCTTGGTGCCTGATCTAAATTAGCACGCTGCATACCTTGCGAAGTCATCTGAGGGCTTTTATTGGCGCCGGACAAAGCAGGCATCATTTTTCTCATGATGAACATGATGGCAAAACCCGCTAGTGCTGCAATCAGCAATCCAGTGATCAATGAAGATGCGCCTTCACCCAAACCGAAATGGGATAGGAGGAAGCCAATACCAAGACCTGCGGCTAAGCCACCCAAGATGCCACCCATACCACCGAAGCGACTTGGTGCTGGTGCTTGAGGAGCTGCAGCTGGTGCTGCTGGTTGAGCTTGCTGGGTTGGCTTTTGAGCAGGAGTAGCTTGTTTTTGCATTGGTGCACTTGGTGCCTTACCAACACTTTTACCACCACCTAAACGGGCAGCGTTGGCATGACCAACGGTAGCAAATACCAGGCTAAGACTTAACAGAACTGCTTTGAAAAAATGCTTATTCATATTTTGATCCCCTATAGAACTGCTTTAATTCTTGACTAGCAAAAGCTACAAAATCTCTAGTATTTAATACCAATATGCAGCGCAACGATACCCCCAGACATTCTGTGGGTATCTACCTCATCAAAACCCACTCCCAACATAATGTCTTTAAGGGCCTGAGCATCTGGGTGCATCCGAATAGACTCCGCCAGGTAGCGATAGCTTTCAGAATCTTGGGCAATCTTTTCGCCCAACCAAGGCAACACTTTAAATGAGTAGGTGTCGTAGATCGGCCCTAAAAAGGCATCCGGTTTTGAGAATTCCAGTACCAAAACTCGACCGCCAGGCTTAATGACTCTGAGCATCTCTGTCAAAGCAACATCTTTATGAGTCATGTTTCGCAAGCCAAACGCCACTGTCACCACATCAAAGTGATTCGCTGGGAAAGGAATTTTCTCCGCATCGAACTGAACGCAGGGTAAAGCCATTCCCTGATCGAGAAGGCGATCACGGCCAACTCCCAACATGGAGGCATTGATGTCACTTAACCATACCTGAGCTTCAGAATGATGACCCCAGCCTGCTGCGCGCGCAAATGCAGCAGCTAAGTCACCCGTGCCGCCGGCAATATCAAGCACTTTTTGACCGGGACGAACTTGAGCACGAGCAATCGTGACTTTTTTCCACAAGCGATGAAGTCCAAATGACATCAAATCATTCATGACGTCATATTTACTCGCTACAGAATGAAATACCTCAGCGACCTTACCTGCTTTTTCAGCTTCATCGACGCTTTGGTATCCAAAATGGGTCTTGCTCATATTCTTCTTTGCTTAACTGAAATGATGATTAATGGCTGCCACAAGATTTACCACCAGCAACACTCATCGGAGCATCACGATCTAAACCAGCAGCAGCTAGTTTATCTAAATGCTCTTTCCATAATGCTTCTTGGTTCTCGCATAAAAATTGCAGGTAATCCCAAGAATACAAACCAGAATCATGTCCATCAGAAAAAGAGGGTTTGAGGGCGTAGTGACCCACTGGCTCAATATTGGCTATCAACACTTCACGCTTACCAGTTTGTAAAGTCTCCTGCCCAGGGCCATGACCTTGGACTTCAGCCGAAGGAGATACCACCCTTAAAAATTCAAAAGGTAGTCGAAAGGTATTGCCATTCTCATAAGAGAGCTCTAGCACTTTTGACTGCTGATGTACTACAACATTAGTTGGAATCATTAAACCAATACCCTCTCAATACCACCTTGATTTGCCTTAGCAACGTAATCCTGCATCCAATCAGGGCCTAATAATTTTTGCGCCATTTCAACCACGATGTAATCGGCAGTGGTGTCACTATCTGCATCAAAGCGAGTAAGGCCTTGCAGGCAAGATGGGCAGCTAGTGAGCACTTTGACCTCACCAGTGAAATCATCTTTACGCAATTCGTTAGCGGCCTTTTCCATCTCAATCTGCTTACGGAAACGCACCTGGGTTGAAATATCGGGACGTGTTACCGCCAGAGTTCCAGACTCACCACAGCATCGATCATTCTTCTGAATAGCTTTGCCATCTTCCGACTGAATAAGCTCATTCACCGTCTTAAGAGGGTCTTGTAACTTCATTGGTGAGTGGCATGGATCGTGATACATGTACTTCACACCAGTCACGTTCGAAAGCTTGACACCCTTCTCCAGCAAATACTCATGAAT
>JBEGUE010000033.1:0-11746 GCA_041179045.1 Pseudomonadota bacterium | reverse complement strand
GGATCCCGAAAAAATACGGGACAATGAGGGTCTTCTAAGGGGAAAACAATGCGGTTAATTCTGCTCGGTGCACCAGGTGCTGGCAAAGGAACACAAGCTCAGTTCATTTGCGAAAAATTTGCTATTCCACAAATCTCGACAGGCGATATGTTGCGTGCCGCTGTTAAGGCTGGAACTGAACTTGGCATTGCCGCTAAAAAAATTATGGATGCCGGCGGCCTCGTTTCTGACGACATCATCATTGGCTTAGTGAAAGATCGCTTAACTCAGCCTGATTGCAGCAAGGGCTATTTGTTTGACGGTTTCCCAAGAACGATTCCCCAAGCACAAGCCATGAAAGATGCTGGCGTGCCAATCGATTACGTTTTAGAAATCGATGTACCGTTTGATGCCATCATCGATCGTATGAGCGGTCGTCGCGTTCATCCTGCCTCAGGTCGCACTTATCACATCACTTTCAACCCACCAAAAGTTGAAGGTAAAGATGATGTCACTGGTGAAGCTTTGATTCAGCGTGATGACGATAAAGAAGAAACGGTTCGCAAGCGCTTGCAGGTTTATAACGACCAGACTCGTCCGCTAGTGGAGTACTACTCTACTTGGGCAACGCAAAGTAGTACAGCCGATAAAGTAAAAGCTCCCGCCTATCGCAAGGTTAGCGGTACTGGTAGCGTTGATGACATTACCGCCTCCATCTTTGCGCAATTAAAATAATCAATATCATCACTGATTAAAGGGGTTGCTTTTGCAACCCCTTTTTCTTTGGCTCAACATCCACACTTCCTAAACCACATATGCCGCATGGTTGAATATAAGGATATTATGTAATATTATCTTTTTTACATAACATTACATAAGATCCTTATATATGGACCCGAGAAACAACCCCTTTTCACCTGGCGCAGGCTCTGCACCGCCTGAACTATCAGGGCGTGATAAGACAATAGAAGACGTATCGATTGCCTTACATCGCATTAGAAAAGGGCTATCGGCAAAAAGCATCTTGATGGTTGGTCTTCGAGGAGTTGGAAAAACGGTCCTGCTTAATAGACTAAAAAATGATGCCGAATCGGAGGGTTTAGTCTGTGTTCAGTTTGAATCGCCTGAAAACCGAAACCTACCAGCGATGATTGTTCCAAGTCTAAGGGCGGCTCTACTCAAGCTGAATCGATTATCTGGGCTGAGTGAAGCCGTTACTAAGGCAGTAAGAATACTTGGCAGCTTTATTTCTTCTGCAAAAGTTAAATATGAGGGTATGGAATTTGGATTCGAACTAGGGTCTGAGCCTGGGGTTGCGGACACTGGTGATCTTGATTACGACCTCTCAGAACTCTTGCAAGCTATTGGTGAGGCGGCCAAGGAAAAGGGTACGGCGGTTGTTCTTTTCATCGATGAATTGCAATATGTGCCAGAAATCGAACTCGCAGCGCTCATCTCAGCGCTACATGCATGTGCTCAGAAAAAGTTACCTGTGGCTTTGGTGGGTGCAGGTCTCCCACAGTTAGTTGGGAATGTAGGAAGAGCCAAGTCTTATGCTGAGCGATTATTTGACTTCCCCGAAATAGGTCCACTCCCACCAGAGGCTGCTACTGAGGCCTTGCAACGCCCAGTCGGTCAGCATCAGGTAAGTTTTGAAGCTGAGGCTATCGATGAAATCCTTAAGCAAACTAAAGGCTACCCATACTTTCTACAGGAGTGGGGCAGCATGTGTTGGGGGGTTGCAAAAACTCAGATTATTACGGCGGAAGATGCACTAGTAGCAACGGAATTAGCCATACTTCAATTAGACTCAAGTTTTTTTCGTGTCAGATTTGACAGATGCACGCCCATGGAAAAAAACTATCTCAGAGCTATGGCCGGCATAAATAGTCAAACCCCGAGATCAGGTGATATTGCACTAGCAATGAATAAAGAGGTTCATCAGATAGCCCCCCTAAGACAATCTTTGATCAGCAAAGGGATGGTTTATAGCCCGGCACATGGTGATACAGCCTTTACGGTGCCTCTTTTTTCCGACTACATGAAGCGAATGTTGCTGTAATTACTTCAACTCTTTCAGCGCACTCTCAAAAGATTCAATATCAGCAAAGCTTCTATAGACAGAAGCAAAGCGAATGTAAGCGACTTTATCTAAGCGCTTGAGTTCGCGCATCACCAACTCACCTACGCGTTCACTTGGAATTTCTTTTTCGCCGAGGCTGAGCAACTTTTCTTCAATACGAGCAATTGCCTCATCCACAGAATCAGAGGAGACCGGTCGCTTGCGTAATGCCAGCTTAATTGAGCTAGCCAGCTTATCGTGGCTGTAATCAACACGGCTGCCGTTCTTCTTGACAATTGCTGGCAACACCAGCTCTACACGTTCATAAGTCGTAAATCGTTTATCGCATTTCGCACAACGGCGACGACGGCGAATGGTATCGCCTTCGTCCGATACCCGAGTATCTAGAACCTGGGTATCGTCGTTATGGCAAAAGGGGCAGCGCAATGGATGCTCGCTTAACCGTAAACCGGGAAGCGCTTAGTAAGCTCTGCAACTTGAGCACGCACCTTAGCGATATTGTCAGCATCATTTGGATTATCTAAAACATCGGCAATGAAATTACCCACTTGACGTGCTTCCACTTCCTTGAAGCCACGTGTTGTCATTGCTGGTGAACCCAAACGAATACCACTCGTCACCATTGGTTTTTCTGGATCGTTTGGAATGCCGTTCTTGTTGCAAGTGATGTGTGCTTCACCCAATACGCGCTCCGCTTCTTTACCAGTCATTTTCTTGGCGCGTAAATCTACCAACATCACATGAGAATCCGTACCACCAGAAACAATCCGCAGACCACGTGCAATCAAAGTCTCAGCCAATGCTTTTGCATTTGCAATCACTTGTTTTTGATACTCAATAAAGCTTGGCTCTTGCGCTTCTTTAAACGCTGTTGCCTTAGCTGCTATCACATGCATCAATGGACCACCCTGTAGACCTGGAAATACTGCAGAATTAATTGCTTTCTCGTGCTCAGCTTTCATCAAGATGATGCCGCCGCGAGGGCCACGCAAACTCTTGTGTGTTGTGGAGGTAACGATGTCAGCATGCGGTACTGGATTTGGATACACACCAGCAGCAATCAAACCAGAGTAATGGGCCATGTCGACCATAAAAATGGCACCGACTTCTTTAGCCAACTTACCAATGCGCTCCCAATCGATCACGAGAGAATAAGCGGATGCGCCAGCAATAATCAATTTAGGTTTGTGCTCACGAGCTAAACGCTCCATTTGTTCGTAATCGATTGCTTCGTTTTTATCGAGACCATAAGAAATGGGGTTAAACCACTTACCACTCATATTCAAAGCCATACCGTGGGTCAAGTGACCGCCTTCAGCCAGACTCATTCCCATAAAGGTATCGCCAGGCTTTAAGAAAGCTAAAAATACCGCTTGGTTTGCAGATGCGCCGCAATGGGGCTGAACGTTCGCCGCTTCAGCACCATACAAAGCCTTCACTCGATCAATAGCCAACTGCTCAGCTACGTCAACAAACTCACAACCGCCGTAATACCGCTTGCCTGGGTAGCCTTCAGCGTACTTATTAGTCAACTGAGAGCCTTGTGCCTGCATCACTGCTGGAGAGGCATAGTTCTCAGAGGCAATCAGTTCAATATGGTCTTCCTGACGCTTATTTTCATTCTGAATCGATGCCCATAATTCGGGGTCGGTTTTGGCTAAAGTATTTTGGCGGTCAAACATGGTCATAATCCTGATGAAGTTGTATTGCTGAGTGAATTAACTTAGTAAAATCAACCTACATAATACAAAATCCACCATGACCACCACACAAGACCTCTCATTCCTTTCCCTAGTCCTGAATGCCAGCCTATTAGTACAGTTAGTAATGTTGTTATTACTAAGCATGTCTGTAGCCTCTTGGACCATCATTTTTAAGAAAACTGCCATTTTGCGAGGCGTAAGACAAGATACAGAGCGTTTTGAGCGGGATTTTTGGTCCGGCGGCGACCTCAATACCCTCCTAGAGGCAGCCCAGCGTAATACCCGTAGTGATGCCGTTTTAGAGCATATCTTTGAAGCAGGTATGCAAGAATTCATGAAAGTTCGTGAAATCGATGCTGCCCGCCGCGCCATGAAAGCCACCTATCAGCGCGAAATGGACATGCTGGAAGCCAATCTACCCTTCTTAGCCTCCGTAGGCTCAGTTTCCCCTTATATCGGCCTCTTTGGCACTGTTTGGGGCATCATGCATGCCTTCCGCGGTCTGGCTAACGTACAAAATGCCACTCTGGCGGCAGTCGCCCCCGGTATTGCTGAAGCCCTTGTAGCTACTGCAATCGGTCTTTTTGCTGCTATTCCTGCGGTGGTTGCCTATAACCGCGCAGCAACGGATGTTGATCGTTTGGCAATTCGTTTTGAAACCTTCATCGAAGAATTTACCAATATCTTGCAACGTCAAACTTCAGGCAAATAAGCATGGCTGGCTCACTCAGAAAATCTTCTAAGCGTCGGGCAATGGCCGACATCAATGTGGTTCCTTACATTGATGTGATGTTAGTGTTGCTGGTCATCTTTATGGTGACCGCGCCCATGGTGAATCCCGGTGTTGTGAATCTGCCAACAGTTGGCGGTGCAAAAGTGCAATCATTGCCACCAGTCTTTTTAACAATTGATGCCAATGAAAATGTCATCGTCCGCAAAGATGGCGATCCCGTTCAAACCTTAAACAAATTTGAACTCGGTGCCTTCGCCAGATCGCAAGCAGAAAAATCTGCTGAGCAACCCGTTGTTCTTGCTGCAGACAAATCCATTAAATACGAAGTGGTTATGGATGTCATGTCCAAGCTAAAAGAAAATGGTGTGAAACGTGTCGGTCTTGCTGTGAAGAGTCAATAAGCCTCTTCGTACTGATTACATGAATAGCGCGCAAACTTTTCGTTCAAGCCCATCAAACTTCAAACGAGGCCGCCCCACTAAAAACGAAAGTACTAAACTGGCTTTTAGTTTTTCACTGGCTGCGCACTTAGGCTTACTTGCTTTCTTGGTCATCGGCATTAGCTGGAATAACTCAACCCCTTCCAGAGTTGAAGTGGAGCTTTGGGATGCCAGTCAACAGGTCGAAACACCTGTCGTTCCTGAAATCAAAACAGAGATGAAGGAAGATGCAGCCGACATTGCGATCAAGAAAAAACAAGTTGAGAAAGAGCCCCCTAAAAAAGAGGTGAAAGAAACACCAAAGCCAGTTACTCCAGTCAAACCTCCTCCACCCAAGGAGAAAGAAAAAGAGAAGCCTAAAAAGGCTGAAGCACCGAAAGCCGCTGCACCTGCAGAAACTAAAGCCAATGCCGCCGCTGAAAAAGTGCGTGCAGATCAGTTGGCGCGCTTACGTGCAGCAGCTGGTGCTGAAGGTGGTAGTGGCGGTACTAGCGGTAGTGGTGTTGGCGGTGGCGGTAATGCGCCTCCAGGCTGGACAGATAAGGTGGTTAAGAAAGTAAAGCCTCTCATCGTATTTAATCCAGAATCGATTAGTGGCAATCCTGCAGCAGTCGTTAGAGTCAATCTGGCACCCGATGGCGTAATCTTAAGTACAGATCTAGTCAGCTCAAGTGGCAATGCTGGCTGGGATCGCGCAGTTCTCCTCGCACTAACTCGCGCAGAAAGTCTGCCGAAAGACGACAATGGCAAAATTCCTCAAAGAGAAGTTAAGCTGACCTTTAAACCCAAGGACTAAAGCATGTTGCAATTTGCTAAAAAATATTTTTCATTGCTGGCATCAGTATTGGTAGTGATGCTATCGATGGCCGGCATGAGCTCTTCAGCCTTAGCGCAAATGAATATTCAGATCACTGGCGTAGGGCAGTCTCTCTATCCCATTGCCGTGATGCGTTTTAAGGATGAGGGCAAGCTGCCAAGCAGTGTGACTGACATCATTCGCCAAGACTTAGCACGCAGCGGCTATTTTAAGAATACCGAGAATGGTAATGCTAGCGAAAGTGATGAGGGCACACCAAACTACAAATCTTGGTCAGCTCGCGGTGCAGATGCTTTAGTAGTTGGTTCTGTAGTGCAGACTAGCGCAGGTCAATTTGAAATTCGCTATAAGCTTTTTGATATTCGTAAATCCGAAAGCCTTGGAGGCTTGAATATCAATTCCAGCGCAGACAATTTACGTGCAGCAGCTCACAAAATTGCTGATGACATCATCCTCAAACTATTGGGCGAGCGCGGTATTTTTTCAACCCGCCTCTCCTACGTCATTAAAGAAGGTAAACGCTATCGTTTAGTGATCTCCGATGCGGATGGTCAAAATATTCGCAACGCCATGAATAGCGGTGAGCCTATCATCTCCCCGTCATGGTCACCCGATGGTAAGAAAGTAGCTTACGTTTCTTTTGAAGATCGTAAGCCGGTGATTTATGTTCACGAACTTGCAACTGGTCGCCGTATTCCCCTCTCCAATCAAAAGGGTAATAACAGTGCGCCAGCCTGGGCACCCGATGGCAAGAAGCTAGCGATATCCCTCTCAAAAGACGGTAATACCCAGATCTACAGTATCAATGCTGATGGAACAGGCTTGCAACGCCTTACCCGCGGCTACACCATTGATACTGAACCGCAATATTCAGCGGATGGTCGCTACATTTACTTCACGAGCGACCGTGGCGGCAATCCCCAGATTTATCGCATGAGTGCTGAGGGCGAACAGGTTGAAGGCGCAAAGCGGGTCACCTTCAAGCAAGGTTTTGTGACTTCACCACGCATTTCACCGGACGGCAAGTATTTAGCTTATATCGCCAACATTGGCGGTGCTTTCCGCCTGTATATCCTCAACTTAGCAACAGGTGACGCCCAAGCGCTCACCGATGGCACTAGCGATGAGTCCCCATCATTTGCAGCTAACGGTCGTTATGTCCTGTATTCCATGAAGGTCGGAGGTAAACGGGTCTTGGCTGCGGTATCGGTAGATGGAAACTCTAAGCAGGTACTGAGCATTCCAGGGTCTGATGTTCGTCAGCCATCTTGGGGACCCTTTATGGATTAAGGCTGACCCACTAAACGTGGGTCATAAGAAAATTGTTCAATTTTCTTGGCTTTAATCAGCTTGATATCTGGATGCATGGGATTAATCAACACATTGTTTGCCTGCGGAATAACTACTGAAGGCACGAACAACAAAGCACTTGCATTCGATTGCAGCCATTTCTGCCCCTTCTCAATACTGGCAGTGCCCGCTGGCAATGCATCCCAACCAGCACCAGCCGTTTTAGGATTTAGCCTCTTGGCTAAATTCCATACTCTCGTTGGGATATCAATGCGCACCAGATAGCGGGTCAGAGGAAGCCCTTGGGCATTGATATGCACCAGAGTTTCTAGACAAGCAAGTGCAATGGACTCCGAAGTATATAAAACAGGCGTCCCTTTTTTATTCCATCTACCACCAGATTTTTTTGCACCCTCCCCACTAAGATCATCCGCCTTAAATAGGGGTGCATCTAGGGCAATTCTCCAAACTTCCTGCACACTCATGCGTATGCTCCAGTTTGAATTTTGGCAAGGAGATCAGAAATCATTTCTTGACCAGAAATTGTATCTAGGTAGGCTGACGGCTTCTCACCACCTAATGCTGGGGAGGGTTTTTCAAGCCAACTTGCTATCCACTTAGCAGCATCGAAACCATCTGGGTTCCCTGACTCAGCAATGATTGACTCTATTTGCCCCACTAGCTTAGCCATACCGATCAAACGCTCACCTTGCTCAATCGGTAGCATTTGGTTAGCCACAGACTTCTTGTCAATGGTCGACTTCGGCAAATTCAAGAACTTAAATAAGGTTTCTTTTGTAATTCCCATCGAGTCAGAAATGACGTTGATATATCTAGCGGGAATTCCATCTCGAATCAACTTAATGCGATCCATGGGCTCCACTCGATAAATAGCGGCAAAAGATAAATTCTGCTGGGTAATTTCCAGCGGAGATTTACGAAGTACTCTCGTCGCAGCTTTTTTTTGAATTACGCTGGGCATATTAAAATCCTCATATGAGGTTTTATTTTAACTCATTTGAGCAATAATGAAAGTATCTACAGCGGATTTAGAATGCTATCCAGCGCAATTTTGATTCAAGTACAGCAATCTTAGGGGCATAATATTGGCTATTAGCTTATTTAGTTACTCAGTTTGTAGGAAAAAGGACAGATCATGAACATTTCTATCGCACGCCGCGCCGCAACCCTCACCCTTGTTAGCGTAACAGCCTTATTTTTGGCAGCTTGTTCGAGTGTCAAATTGGATGATGTTGATGGCGCCAATGGTGGTGGTAGTGGCAACTTTGGCTCACAGCCATGGAATGATCCAAGCAGCCCACTCTTTCAGCGTAGCGTGTACTTTGATTTGAATGAGTACACCGTTCAAACTAAATACCAAAAACAATTGTCTGCTCATGCTAGCTTCTTAAAAGCGAACCCAAAGCAGAAGATCATTATTCAAGGCAATACCGATGAGCGTGGTACTGCAGAGTACAACTTGGCTTTAGGTCAACGTCGTTCAGATGCTGTTCGTAAGTCACTCAACTTGATGGGTGTTTCTGAGAATCAAATGGAAGCAGTAAGTTTTGGTAAAGAGAAACCAAAGGCTGAAGGTGATAACGAAGCAGCTTGGGCAGAAAATCGCCGTGCTGACATTGTTTACATTACAAACTAATGCCTAGCCTTTCATACCTTTTTAAACAAACGCTCTCACGAGCGTTTTGTTTAAGTGCGGCCGCTTTTTGCTTAAGCGCCTCTGGTAATGCATGGGCCCTCTTTGCCGATGATGACGCACGCAAAGCCATCTTAGATTTACGTAAATCATTTGCTACTGCGCAGATGGATTTGCAAAATCAGATTGAGAAACTCAAAACTGACAATGCGGAACTGCGAGGTAAAATCGAAAATCTTGAAAAGCAAGGTGACGACATCAACACAAGTCAGAAGACTTACTACCAAGATCTTGATACACGCCTTGGTAATTTTGAGCCCCGTACAGAAACTATTGAAGGCATTAGTGGCACCGTTCAACCTGGCGAGAAAAAAGTCTACGATGATGCTTTAAAAGCATTCCAGGCAGGCAGTCTCAAGAAGGCAGATGAGGGCTTCTCAGCCTTTGCGAATCGCTTCCCTAAGAGTCCATACGTACCGCTGGCACTCTTTTGGAGTGGTAATAGCAAATATGCAAACAAGGATTACACCGGTGCGATTGCTCAACTACAAAACCTCATTAAGCGCTACCCAACCCATCCCCGCATTCCGGCGGCTATGTTGACCCTGGGTAATTCGCAATTAGAGAGCGGCAACAAAGCAGCTGCCAAGAAAACCTTTGGTGGGATTATCAGCAAGTACCCAGATACTGAAGCAGCCAAAGATGCGCAGCAACTCATTGCTGCCACGAAATAATTCAGTAACTTAGACTTCAATACTGTTCCATGTCTAAGTTATCTGCTGCTTTTGAAAAAATTGCGCCTCGCAAACCCAATGCACCGGCAGTGATTTTGTTTTCAGGCGGCTTAGATTCGAGCACCATTCTGGCTCTGGCAAAAGATCTTGGTTACGAGCCCTATGTTTTATCAGTTGGTTACGGCCAACGCCACTCCTCTGAGCTAGCTGCCGCAAAACATATCGCCAAGAAAATGGGTGTCGTACGTCATGAGGTAGTCAATTTAGATCTCACGCGCTTTGGTGGCTCAGCCCTAACTGACTCATCTATCGATGTCCCGATTACCCCAGGCAAAGATCTAGAAATCCCCGTTACCTATGTTCCCGCTCGTAATACGATCTTGCTATCACTCGCTTTAGGCTGGGCTGAGTCATTGGGAGGATTAGATATTTTTTATGGTGCCAATGCCGTTGATTACTCAGGCTATCCCGACTGCCGCCCAGAATACGTTGCCTCATTTGAGACTATGGCGAACTTAGCTACCAAGGCTGGTGTAGAGGCCATCAATAATGAGAATCGCTTTCGGGTTCATGCCCCCATCATCAGCATGAGCAAAGCAGAAATCATTCAACTGGGCACCACTTTAAGCGTCGACTACTCTCAAACCGTTTCTTGCTATCAGGCGAATGATTTAGGCGAGGCTTGTGGTGAGTGCGAATCTTGCCGCCTACGACAGATAGGCTTTAAGCAAGCCAACTTGAGCGATCCAACACGCTACCAAAAGAAGTAGAGCTGAGAAAGCGACCTAGCTCACTGAGCTTGTGTTTCCATCATGCGCGCAACATATCGCGCAATTAAATCCACCTCTAGATTCACTGCATCACCTTGCTTGAGATTGCCCAAGGTCGTGTTTTCAAGTGTATGAGGAATGATGTTGATATCTACCATGCAAGCATCCTTGCTGTCTTCTGTTTTATTTACAGTGAGCGAAACACCATTAACAACAATCGATCCCTTGTAAGCCAAGAATGGCGCCAACGATTTGGGAGCCGCAATTTGTAGCAGCCAAGAACCATAAGCGTCGTCAGCAACAGTTGCAAAATGCACTACCTCACCAATACCATCCACATGCCCACTCACCAAATGCCCACCTAAGCGATCATTAAGACGTAATGCTTTTTCTAGATTCACTGGCCCTGCTTTATCCAAACTAATCGTCTTGTTCAAAGACTCGCGTGAGATGTCTAAGGCAAAAGTAGTGTCAGTCAATTCAGTGGCAGTCATACATGCTCCCTGAATCGCAATGCTGTCACCTAATGCAACATCATCGAGATACCCGGAAGGTACTTCAACCACCAAGTGCAGGCCATCGCCTTTGGCTTGAGCGCTTTTGATTTGGCCAACTGCCGTAATAATTCCAGTAAACATAGTGAGATCTTAGATGGGGTTTTGTAATTTTTTGAGGAAGTTATTTCTTGTTATTTCTTACTTGCTATTTCTTTCTTAGACGTAAGCGAAGATCAGAGCCAAATAGGCTTTGATCAATGATTTGCCAATCTTGACGCTGATCTAAGGCGGTCAGCGGAGAGATGTTAGCCATACCAATACCATCGCCCATGAAGAAGGGTGCGTAGTAGAGTAATAACTCGTCAACACAATCTTCTCTCAACAAGGATCCGTTTAACTTAAATCCAGCCTCGACATGGATTTCATTCATGTGGCGCTCTTTTGCTAAATACGAAAAGAGTTTTGGTAAATCTACTTTGCCATTGGAGTTAGCCATGGCAATCACTTCAACACCGAGAGCCTCGAATGATTTTGCTTTATCTTGACTCTCCGGAGAATCTAATGAAGCGCAAACTAAGATGGCGCCTGATTCATCTAAGTTACTCAACACCTTAGCGTTCAGCGGTGTCTCGAGTTTGGAGTCCACAATGATTCTCCAAGGCTGGCGCTCAGTCTTGACATTTCTGACATTGAGACTTGGATCATCTTCTTTAACGGTGCCCACACCAGTCAAAATAGCGCAAGCTTGAGCGCGCCAATGATGTCCATTTGCTCTGGCCAAAGGACCGGTAATCCATTGGCTTTGGCCGTTTGGTAAAGCGGTCTTGCCATCTAAGCTGGCAGCAACCTTCATGCGAACCCAAGGCAAACCTCGGGTCATTCTGGAAATAAATCCCCGGTTTAATGCTTGGGCCTCAGATTCCAGTAAGCCGCAACGCACGTCAATGCCCGCAGCCCTTAATCGCTCAAGGCCTTTGCCGCCAACCAAAGGGTTGGGATCAGACATCGCCACAATCACCAGAGCTGGTTTAGCTGCAATTAAGGCA
>JBEGUE010000032.1:0-5824 GCA_041179045.1 Pseudomonadota bacterium | reverse complement strand
AATGACTGTTCCGGTTGGAATAGAAACAGCACAAAGCACCAAGATTGCGATGACTGTACCAGTAGGTATTGAGGCTAGTCAGGGTTCTGCGAAAGGTGTAAATCAATGGGTTTTCTCTTTTATAATGCCCTCTGAGTACACCATGGCGACACTACCAAAGCCATTAAATCCTTTGGTTACCATTCGAGAGCTTCCTGCGCAAAGACGTGCGGCAATCACTTTTTCTGGTTTTTATAACGAAGCTAAAGTACTTGAAAAAACCAAGGTATTAGAAGAGTGGATTAAAAGTAAGCAATGGCAGGCAATTGGAAGCCCTCAATTTGCACGTTATAACCCTCCTTGGTCTATACCCTTTATGCGCCGTAATGAAATCCTGATAACAGTTCGGGATTAATCGAAGTCATCCTTAGAAGGCGAAATCTTTCGGGCACTTACTCTAGGGTATATGCCTACAGAAACTATCATTATTCCTCCATAGTATGGAGAAATGTCCAAACTCATTGAATTAACCTATGTCAGTGAACCCGTTCAAGGGATGTCCTTTTTAGGCCTCATGCGGCTTCTCTACCACTCCTATTTGAGAAACCTCAGATTAGAAATTACCGGCGCACTCATTTTCGAAAACAATCAATTTGGTCAAGTGATTGAGGGGCCCGAGGATGTGATTGATGCATTGTGGGAGAAAATTCAAAAAGATGATCGCCATAAAAATATTCTATTGATAGAGAGGAAAGCCATTAGCGCTAGAAACTTTGAAAAGTGGACTATGGTTTTTCAGGGCGATAAAGAATTATTCAAAGGCTTGCCTGAGGTGAGCGCTGCCATCGATGAAGTTAATTTTCCAGTTGGCCACCCCTTATTAGCAGCCCTAAGGGGCGGGGGTAAGAAACTGCTGAAGTGAGTAGTTTTTAAGGGGCGCCACTTACTTGACATGCGCTATTTAGTCAAATGTATTAACATTCTTTAATTGACAGATTTTTTGGGTAAAAATAATGGAACAAAAACGCATTAGTTCGATACGTGACAAATCAAGAAATATTTACCTTACAGGTATCTTGATCTTCACAGGTATTTTTTCAACCATCGCTGCTTGCGTCTGGTTCGTATCCAAACTCAATTTCTGAGTGTGCAGGGCGCTCCTTAAGGAGCGCTGATATTACATATCTGTAAATTGTAATTTTGCTAGTTGTGAATACAGCCCTGATTGGGCTATCAAACTTGCATGGTTGCCAGTCTCAATAATTCGACCATGCTCCATCACAATAATTCGATCTGCCTGCTTAACGGTAGAGAGCCTATGCGCAATCACAATCGTGGTTCTGCCTTTCATAGCAATTTCAAGAGCTTGTTGGACGAGCCTTTCTGATTCCGCATCCAGTGAGCTTGTTGCCTCATCCAAAAGTAGTAAGGGTGGATTTTTCAGTAGCGCTCTTGCTATTGCAATGCGCTGTTTCTGACCGCCAGACAATCTGACTCCCCGATCCCCCAAAAAGGATTCATAGCGCTCTGGAAGTCTAGAAATGAACTCATCTACAGCAGCCTGCCGAGATGCCTCATACACTTCATCATCAGTTGCATCTTCTCTGCCATAACGAATATTCTCCAGGGCATTTTCAGAAAATATACTGATGTCCTGTGGCACAACACCAATTAATCTTCTCAAATCTTCTAGCTTAAATTTTTTAATATCTACGTTATCAAATTTGATGCAACCCGATTGGGGATCGTAGAAGCGTTGCATTAATTTAAAGAGAGTTGTTTTTCCAGACCCCGAGGGGCCCACTAGAGCAATTTTTTCGCCTGCCTCAATCGAGAGATTGATATCAGAGAGGACGAGATTGGGATTTGATGAATAAGCAAAGCTGAGATTCTCGATCTGAACATGAATGGCCTTATCCGCACTCTGAGTCCTAATATACGGCGTTGATGGGCTCACCACCTTGGATTGAGAGCTCAAAAGCTCTAGTAGTCGCTCACCTGCACCCATCGCCCTTTGGGTATCTCCAAGGACTTCAGATAGTGCAGCTATAGCACCAGCAACAATTACTGCATAAAGAAAAAACTGGGTGAGTTGACCGCCAGATATTTCTTGATTACTTACCGCATAAGCACCAAGCCATAGCACCAAGATGATGCTGGTAAAACCTAAAAGGATGGCAACAAAAGTCAATTTTCCCCGTGCAGCACTGCGATTTATTGATGCAAAAAATGACTTCTCAATCGATTGATTAAAGACTTTGATTTCCTTTTGTTCATTTGCAAATGATTGCACTGTAAAGATCGCATTAATCTTTTCTCCGGCTATTGCAGAAGTCAGGGCGATTTTGTCTTGAGAGTTTCTAGAAAGCTGTCGAACTTTCTTACCCATCAAGACAACGGGAATGACTGTAATCAAGAGGGTTAATAAAATCAGTAGGGATAGTTGAATGCTGGTGATGAACATCATTGCCATGCCACCAAGGAATAGAAATGCATTCCTCACTGCCATTGAAATGCTAGTACCTAAGAGGATTTGAATAATGGTGGTGTCATTGTTAATGCGAGAGAGGATCTCTCCACTTTGCTGAGTCTCAAAAAACTCAGGACTCTGAGAAATGATGTGGGCGTATACCTTCTTGCGGATATCGGACGTGATCCGCTCGCCGAGCCATGACACGAGGTAATAGCGCAGGGAGCTGGCAAATGCCAATACGACTGCTGCGCCAAATAAATTAATAAAAGTACGATTTATTTGGGTTTGACTTGCCTCGCTAAAGCCTTGGTCAATGATGGTCCGAAAGCAGAGTGGAATCACCAGAGTTGCTGCAGCAGCGAGAACTAAGCTTATCCCTGCAAACAAAAGCTGTTTTTTATACGGCTTTATAAATGGCAAAAGCATTTTTAAGGCTTTTAGCTTACTGCTTACTGGTATTGCGTTTTCAGACATTGATGGTTTTTCTATGTGATGCGCTGTGGTGGAGGGGCGTTTTAGGTATTGGTATTGGAACGGTAGAGCCCCTAAAAATCGGGCTCTAACTCATAAAAATAGGTCAATCAGACTTTAATTTGAATTCTTGCAATAGGAAAAATTGGGAAATATTAAGGGCTATCACTTACATTTAGTTACACTAATCTAAGTAAAATTCAAACTACATATTAATCTGTCTTAGGATAGCGATGGCCCTTAATTTTCCGTTCACAGCAATAGTCTCACAAGCTGAAATGAAGCTTGCCATCATACTCTGTACGATCGACCCTTCCATTGGTGGAGTGCTTATTTTTGGAGATCGGGGTACAGGAAAATCTACCACCATTCGCTCCCTAGCTTCCTTGCTCTCTGAAATGAAGTCGGTTGCCGCTTGCCACTATCACTGCGATCCAGACTCAAGCAATCTTTGTACAGACTGCTTAGCCAAAAAAGCGAGCGGACAAAAGCTTTCATCAAAGCTGGTTCCCGTACCCGTCGTTGATTTGCCCCTGGGGGCGACTGAAGATAGGGTGGTTGGCGCCTTAGATATTGAAAAAGCGCTGACACAAGGAATTAAGTCATTTGAGCCAGGGCTGCTGGCTAAAGCAAATCGTGGCTATCTTTATATTGATGAAGTCAATTTACTTGAGGATCACTTGGTGGACCTTCTGATTGATGTTGCAGCCTCTGGAGAAAATATTATTGAGCGTGAGGGTTTGAGTATTCGGCATCCGGCACGATTTGTTTTGATTGGAAGCGGTAACCCTGAAGAGGGAGAGCTTCGCCCCCAAATGCTAGATCGATTTGGGCTATCAATTGAAGTGCGAACTCCTTCAGACTTTAAAGAGCGGGTATCTATCATTAAAAAGCGTGATGAGTTTGAGCGCAATCCTGAGCAATTTATCGCTCAATGCCAAGAAGAAGAATTAGAGCTTAAGAAAAAAATCAGTAAATCTAAAAAAATGCTGGATAAAGTTGAGGTTGATGATAGCCTTCTGGAGCTGGCAACCAAGCTTTGCGCACACTTAGGTACGGACGGTTTAAGGGGTGAGCTTACGGTACTGAGAGCGGTAAGAGCACTTGCTGCATTTGAGAGTAAGAAAAAAGCAAGCTTAGATCACTTAAAGAAAATTGCCCCTATTGCCTTAGGCCATCGTCTTCGCCGCAATCCACTGGATGACAGTAGCTCCAATGTGCGGATTGAACGCGCGATGCAAGAATTCTTTGCCGATACATCGAAGTGAATTCAGATCAAGTAGCGTGGTTTGATGCAAACATCGTTGCTGCGCTAGTAGCGATTAATCCTCGGGGGCTTAAAGGTGTCTGTCTCAAGGGCCAGTTTGGTCCTGTGAGGGATTCATGGCTGAGTTATTTCTCTGCACTGTGTCCCCCAGCCGTTCGCCTGATCAAGGCGCCTGCTAACCTAGTAGCAGAGCAATTAATGGGTTCCTTAGATATTGAAGCTACACTAAATCAAGGCTCCTTAGTCCTTAGTAAAGGCCTTTTGGAGAAGGCTCAAGGTAATTTCTTATTGCTATCGATGGCTGAGCGGATGGATACCCAAGTGCTGGCCTTAATCTCGCAAGCTTTAGATGGCGGCAATACGCATGGTGCTGAATTTGGTGTAATCGCTTTAGATGAGTCGGAGGCTGCAGGCGATAGTTTCAGCCCCAGGATGATGGATAGATTGGCTTTTGAAGTTTATCTCGATCAATTTTCCCTCGCTGACATGAAGGAAAATTTAGCGATTCATGCGGATGATATTCAGAGCGCTAAGAAACTATTACCCCGAGTGGTGTGTAGCGTAGATTTCATCGAGGTGTTGACTAAATCAGCCCTCAAGATTGGTATCGGTTCTTTTAGAGCTAACCAGTTTGCAGTAGAGACTGCCAAGACCTTAGCAGCATTAAGGGGCTTGCAAGAGGTGGGTCAAGACGAAGTAGTTGATGCGGCGCGCTTGGTCTATACCTTTTCTAAAATATTGCATGCACCACCAGAAGCAGAGCAGCCAAACCAAGATGATGGAGAAAACTCTCAAGATGAGAGTGGGAATGATCAGAATCCAGAAAACAACCGCCCTGAAGAGGATTTAGACAACAAGAGAGAGGATGAAGATCAGCAATCCAATCCCCAGCCACCATCCCAGGAAGAGCTTGAGGATATCGTCGTTGCAGCGGCTACAGCAGCTATGCCCAAGGATTTCCTAGCTCAGTCTAAGCAAGGCGCTCGCTCAACTCATGCGGCATCGCATACTTCTGGAAAATCTGGCGAGTCTCAAAATAGCTTTATCAGTGGAAGGCCAATGAGTTCGCGCAAGGGTCAGCCAGGAGGTGGCCGGCGCTTAGATGTTTTGAAAAGTATTCGGGCTGCGATTCCTTGGCAGCGTTTACGCGAGAGACAGACTGGCTCACAGCAATACAGTTCTGGAAAAAATAAAATTGATTTTAGGTCCGAAGACTTACATATCAAGCAGTATTTAAAAAGACGGGGAACGGTCACTATTTTCCTAGTCGATGCCTCAGGATCTTCTGCGACACAGCGCCTAGCTGAGGCAAAAGGAGCGTTGGAGCAATTACTGGCCCAGTGCTATATCCGCCGTGATGAAGTAGCTATGCTATCAATGAGAGGCTCTAAAGCTGAGCTTATTCTGCCACCGACGCGATCACTTGTTAGGGCGAAGAGAAATCTAGCGACACTCCCAGGTGGGGGCGGCACACCTCTGGCAGCAGGTTTTAGAGCCGCAAATGAAATGGCTATAGTACTCAAGAGAAAAGGCTTAACGCCCATCATTGTGATCCTGAGTGATGGCAAGGCGAACGTGAATCTCAAGGGAGTAGGTGGTAGATCTGAGGCTCATAGTGATGCTCTGTTAGCGGC
>JBEGUE010000031.1:0-2913 GCA_041179045.1 Pseudomonadota bacterium | reverse complement strand
ATTAAAGATGAATCTTGTCTCGAGGCTCTATTTTTAATGCGCCAACTACGCATTGCTGTTGGTCGTGAAAGTAGTCGAGTTCAGCTCGTTTGGGTCAATACCGATGGCAAAACAGTAGATCCAGAAGTAATGCTGGCATACGATCAAAAGACAGCAGGACTTCAGATTGTAGATTTACCAGTTGATCCTCAATTAAGAACACAATTTGATGCGTGGCTTAATCGTGATGGAGCAGGTCAGAAGATTCAGTTGATTGATCCGAGCTCAGCCAAAATGATGATTTTTCCGGTGACCAATTCACCTAAAGAATTTGGTAGCATTAAAAAGGATCTTGAGAAGTTGTTGCGCCTCAATCGTAAGGGTGAAAAATTGCAATGAGTGGCCTGCTATTGCTTGCGGAGTTAGCTGCAATTGCAATTGTCTTTGCAGGCCTACCTTTGGCCTATCTCTGGACTAGGCCAGCTTATAACTTTTTCCAAAAGTTAAATTGGGTCTTAGTTTTTATGACTTTTGACTTGATTGTGTTTGGCGCTTTCACTCGCTTAACAGACTCTGGTCTGGGCTGTCCTGATTGGCCGGGTTGTTATGGCACATCAAATCCATGGAATGCGATTAGTGAGATCCAGCAAGCTGAAGCGAACATGCCTACGGGTCCTGTGACCGTCATCAAAGCTTGGATTGAAATGATTCATCGGTATTTAGCAATGACAGTCGGAGCGCTGATTTTGATTCAGGTGGCAGTTGCTTGGAGCAAGCTACGTAGCCTAGGTAAGCAACCTTTATTGGGTAGTATTGGCTTGCTGATTTTGGTATGTATTCAAGGGGCATTTGGTGCTTGGACAGTCACACTGAAATTGCAGCCTATTATTGTGACGATTCATTTAATGTTGGCTTTGGTTTTGTTGGCGTGCTTAACGACTTATGCGCAACAAGATTGGACTAAATCCTCCTCAGCTATTCGCCTACAGAGCAAGCCTCTTTCTGCAAAGTTACTTTTACTTGCGGCAGTCGTTTTGAGTATGCAAATCTTTTTAGGTGCATGGGTGAGTACTAATTATGCTGTGTTAGCTTGCCCTGATTTTCCGACTTGCATGGATCGTTTTTGGCCAGAAACAGCTTGGCAAGAAGGCTTCACTCTGTGGCGTAGCTTAGGCCTGAATGCTCAAGGTGAATCTATTACACCTGTTGCTTTGCAAACAATTCATTGGGCACATCGCGTATTTGCTATGGTTGCTGTAGTTGTCCTTGGTGCCTTGGGAATCAGCGCTCTGCGTTTGAGTAATTCCAAACCATCAGGGATGGGTAGGATTGCAAAGTTATTATTAGGCTTGCTCGTTCTCCAGGCCTTGACTGGTATTTCTAACGTGGTCTTTCAGTGGCCTCTCCTCGCGGCCTTAATGCATACCGCAGGTTCTGCTGCATTGGTGTTCTGTTTGGTGCGTTTAGTTCAATGGTCCTCTTGGACTACCCCCATTCACATGAAGATGTCTAAATCATTATGAGTAGTCCAACTTCCCCTAATCCTGTAGCGATGCCACGTTGGCGTCAATATTGGGTGCTCACTAAGCCCCGCGTCACGCAGTTAGCAGTGTTCTGCGCAGTCATTGGTATGTTCTTGGCTACTCCCGGTATGGTGCCTTATCCGGTTCTGATTGGCGGCATTGTTGGGATTTGGCTGTTGGCAGGGGCCGCTTTTGCAATGAATTGTTTAATCGAGCAAGCCGTTGATGCCAAGATGAAGCGAACTGCTTGGAGGCCGTCTGCGACTGGCGAGGTGACACCTTTTCACATTACTGTTTTCTCGATTATTCTCGGCGGTTTGGGAATGGCCATCTTATGGATCTTCTGTAATCCATTAACCATGTGGCTCACCGTGGCCACTTTTGTTGGTTATGCGGTGATTTATACCTGGCTGCTGAAGCCTGCTACGCCACAAAATATTGTCATTGGTGGTCTCTCAGGTGCTATGCCGCCTGCCTTGGGTTGGGCGGCGGTGACTAATAGCTTATCAGCGGAAGCGTGGCTTTTGGTGCTGATCATTTTTGTTTGGACTCCGCCACACTTTTGGGCTCTTGCTTTATACCGTCGCGATGATTATGTGCAAAGTGGCTTACCAATGCTGCCAGTAACGCACGGAGAGCGTTTTACGCTACTCAATATTTTGTTATACACATTGATTTTGATTGCTGCTACTTTATTGCCCTACATTTATGGCATGAGCGGCCTGATCTATTTGATCTCAGCAATCATCCTGGGCTTGATATTCCTTGCCTATGTCATTGCTTTATTTGTTTCTTACAGTGATGCACTAGCGAAAAAAACTTTTCGTTTTTCGATCACGTATTTATCTCTACTGTTTGCGGCGTTATTAATTGATCACTATTTCGTTTGAGATGAATATGAACTTATCAAAACTTTCCATGCGTATTTCACGCTTAATGACATTGTCCTTAGTTGGCTTAACTCTGTTAGCTTGCAGTCCGCAACAAAGCTTTAAAAATGTAGACATTACGGGTAGCAAGGCATTTGGTACGGACTTTAGTTTGCTCGATCCCGATGGAAAGGTGAGAACACTGGCTGACTTTAAAGGTAAGGCTGTTTTGATGTTCTTTGGTTATACGCAGTGCCCTGATGTTTGCCCTACTACGCTCACTGAGATGCAGCAGGTCATGACTTTATTGGGCCCTCAGGCGGATAAGGTGCAAGTACTATTTGTAACTGTGGATCCGGAAAGAGATACTGCGGCCATCTTAAAACAGTATGTACCGGCATTTGATTCACGCTTCTTGGGCTTGCGTCCAGCCGATGAAGCGGCTTTAGAAAAAGTAACTAAGGACTTTAAGGTTTACTACCAGAAGGTGCCCGGCACGAGTGCTGGTTCATACACCATGGATCATATGGCGGGAAGTTATG
>JBEGUE010000030.1:0-10854 GCA_041179045.1 Pseudomonadota bacterium | reverse complement strand
CGAAACTCCCACTTCCGAGAGAGCTTCGCGCACTTCGTCAAGCTTGAAGGGCTTGATGATTGCGGTAATTAATTTCATACGTTTCTCCGTTCAGAGGAAGGAATTAGAAAGTTTTTGTGAGCGCTACAACAGCGCCCGGGCGGCCAGCAGATCCATTTGCAGTTCCTCCATTTGTACCGCCTGTATACGTGCTCCACCAGCTAGGATTGGCGTTGGTCGAAACATAAGCTGCTGACAGTGAAAGCCCCCCGCCAAAATCTTTAGTTGCTCCCAATTTAAAATCGGTATAGCTAATATTTTTGTTGGTATTGCTGATTCCGCCCTGAGATCCCGGCTGGCCAGCAACGTACTGATAACCAATGTGTCCGTTTAGAGTGATGCCCCAAATACCAGTGTCATAGTTTGCCGTTAAGTCAGGATAGTAAGATCCGGTGCTGCTTGGAATGCCGAAAATATTCGTCAGCGCGTAATTCAATTTAACAAAACCACTTACAGGGCCGAATGTGAAGTTCTGAGCGGCGTACAGCTCAGTGGTATTTGGATTAACCATATTACCGTTATAGTTTGTTCCAGTTTGGTTGTAGTAATACTGTAAAACACCAAAATCAGATGCAAAACCTTCGCCAATTAATTCCTTCTTAAAGCCGCCGTAGAAATCCATTTCCAGCGGGGCTCTTACGCCTCCACCTGTTGTATTGGAAATCCAATTAATCGAGCTGTTCCAGTTACCAATATAGAGACCGCTCTCATGGGCATAATCAAAACCACCTTGAATAGCAGGCTGATAGTTTGTTTGTGAGATACCGCGGTAGCGGTAGTCATTAGTCACAGTAACGTTAGCCGTAATTGGGCTAACTTCTGGAGCAGCTGCAGGCGCTGTTTGTGCAAATGCTGCTGTTGAGAATAGGCCAGATGCTGCGAGAGCGATGGCTGTCTTTTGAATAGTTTTCATGTGTTGCTCCTTGCTGTGTGTAATGAAAGGGGGATAAATGCTCAATTGCATGGGGTAATCATGAATCTTGTGCGCCACCTCAATTTGCTTTCATTCCCCTAAATAAGGCTTATGCTCTATTTTGGTGCTTAAATATGCACCATTTAGGGTCATCTTGGTGCAATTGCAGCATTTTTAACTGACTCCAGCTGTTTTTGGCGTCGCAACTTAAAATATCTTCTGTATCTTTTAAGCAAATTCAACAGAACGGCGGGCAGCATTATGCAAAAACCAGGCGAAATCCTAGAACAAATTCAGCGTATTGCTAGTGATATGCAAAACAAGGTTGGGGATGCTATTCGTAATTCACCGGCGCAAGAAATTGAAAAAAATGTACGCGCCATGATGAATCAAGGTTTTCAAAAAATGGACCTAGTTACTCGTGAAGAGTTTGAGTTGCAATCTAAAGTATTGGCCAAGACTAGAGAAAAGTTAGAAGCGCTTGAAGCTAAAGTAGCTGCTCTAGAAAAGTCTTAATCCGATTTTTTGTTTCATCTGGAAACTATTCCGGATGAAACTCATCAAAGAAATTCGAATACGCTTCTTCAGAGAAAAAAGTTTTAGCATTCACTCGCGCTGGTGCGGTGTGTAAAACCGAAATCTGATAAATCCAAACTCCATTATCTGGCGCCACTCTGGTAATCCAGCGAACTCGCATTGACTGCTCTACTCTGCCAGAAGAGTTGAATTCTAAAAAATAATCTTTAGTAGCTGCGCGCTGTTTATTTGCGGTCCGATAAAGAGCATCGACACCGACAGCACTTTCTAGATTTACATTTGCACGGCCAAATAAGTTACCTTGTACCTGCTCCAATAAATTCGGCGCTAGGCTAGCTTGATCTTTACTCAAACGAATCGCACTCACCGAATAAATATCATCCTCAATTTTGACTGCTTCTAGGGTTTGGGGAATTTCTTGATCTTGATATGGCAGTCGTCGCTCAATCTTTTCAGGCTTACCAGGAAAGAGAGCGCTGTAGCTCTCTTGTGGAGACTGCACGGTGCGCCAATCTAATTTAGGGCTGCATGCAGACAGTAGAAATGCAAGCACCAGAACTACACCAAACTTTTGAAGCATAGATTTAGATAACACCTGCACTATGTGCTTGTTGGTCAGCATGGTAGCTAGAGCGCACCATCGCCCCAACGGCAGCATGTGAGAAGCCCATGGCATAGGCCTCCTCCTCGAATTGCTTAAACACATCCGGATGGACGTAGCGTTGTACTGGGAGGTGGTGACCTGACGGCGCCAAGTACTGACCGATCGTCAGCATATCGATATTGTGCTCGCGCATATCACGCATCACGGCTAAGATTTCTTCATCTGTCTCACCCAATCCCACCATCAAACCACTCTTAGTTGGAATGTGTGGAAAGCGTTCTTTGAAATCCTTCAACAACTTCAATGAGTGTGCGTAATCTGCACCAGGACGTGCTTGCTTATACAAACGCGGTACGGTTTCGAGATTGTGATTCATGACATCTGGCAGGCCTTTTGGCGCGTGCTCAGAAAAAATATCTAAAGCCTTGTCTAAGCGACCACGAAAATCTGGCACCAATACTTCAATACGTGTATTAGGGGAGAGATCGCGTGACTGAGAGATGCAATCCACATAGTGCATTGCACCACCGTCACGTAAATCATCGCGATCTACGCTAGTGATCACCACATAATTTAATTTCAGGGCGGCAATCGTGCGCGCTAAATTACCCGGCTCTTTTGTATCTAAGGGATCTGGTCTGCCATGGCCCACATCACAAAATGGGCAGCGACGTGTACATTTATCGCCCATGACCATGAAGGTAGCCGTACCTTTACCAAAGCACTCGCCAATATTGGGGCAACTTGCTTCTTCGCAAACCGTGACCAACTCATTTTCACGAAGAATCTTTTTAATCTCCGAGAAGCGAGAATTTCCAGAGGCGGCTTTTACTCGAATCCAATCGGGCTTTTTGAGCACTTGCTCCAAAGGAATGATTTTGATCGGAATACGTGCAGTCTTCTCGCTTGATTTTTGCTTACGCGAGGCGTCGTAGTTAAGATCCTGCCGACTATTGCTACTAGTGGCAGTGGAATCGAGGTCCGGCTTATTGGTAGTCATGATGAAATCAGTTGCTTTTGCAAATGCCCCAAAAGGGTTTGGCTAATAATGTCTGTATTGTCCTTGATCCCAAGCGTTTGCATGTCCACCGTCCTTAAGCCCTGATACCCGCATGGGTGAATACGGGCAAAAGCAGCTAAATCGGTAGATACATTAAGGGCAAGACCATGATAGGAGCACCCCTTAGAGACCTTAAGGCCCAGGGCGGCAATCTTGGCACCTCGGTACTCCGCTTGTATTGAATCCTTCTGGGCAATGTAAATACCAGGCGCGCCAGCATGTCTTTCTGCCTGAATAGCAAAATCTGCCAATGTATCAATCAAAGCCTGCTCGATTCGGGAGACAAGCTCTTTTACAAAAATACCCAAACGTCTCAGATCAAGCAGTAAATACACCACGATTTGCCCAGGTCCGTGATACGTGATCTCACCACCACGGTCAACCTGTACTAGTGGAATTTGATTGCTAGGAGAATGTAAGTTACCCGCATCTCCCGCTAAGCCCAAAGTAAAGACTGGGGGATGCTCAAGAATCCAAATTTCATCTGGGGTGTCACCATCTCGCTGTTGCGTGAAATCCTGCATCGCTTGATAGGTTGACTCGTATTGCGCCACCCCTAAATGTTTTACCAAAAAACTCATACTGATAATTTAGAGAACAACACTAACCAAGGGATGTGTGGATAAGGTGCGGTACAACTCATCTAACTGCTCTCGACTGGTAGCGGTAATTGGCAATGTAATGCCTAAATAATTACCATCTTTAGAGGGTCGCTGCTCAACCTTGCTCTCATCAAATGTAGGATCAAATTGACGGGCTATATGCAAGATTGCAGGCAAGTATTCCGGATTGGCTTTTCCCATAACCTTAATTGGAAATTCTGACGGGTATTCAATGAGGGATTTTTTATCTTCAGTCATATTCTTTTTATCTTTTCACTTTTCTTTTTAACTGTTCTGCTTACTTTATTGATTGCGGTGATCGGGCATACCCAACCAAGCACCAGTAATGATGTTGCGAATGCAATGTAAACGTCGATGGAAAAAATGATCGGCACCTGGCACGACTTGTACTGTTAACTCTTGAGGTCGCGCCCAATCTAAGACATCGATCAAGGGAATAGTTTCATCCACTTCACCATGAATCAAAATTGTATCGGCAGGCACAGGCGCTAAGACCCACTTACCAGCCGCACTACCCACCATGACAAGTCGTTCAGCTGGGCGTCCCAGCTCTGCCAAGCGTTGTACCAAATGGGTACCAACAAAACTGCCAAATGAAAAACCAGAAACTACTAAAGGCAAAGTATTGGCAGTCTGTACCCATGCCTGTTGTGCAGTTCCCTCAAACTGATTCCAGCTTGATGGGGTGCGCATCCAATCAGTACCGTGTAGCAAGTCTTCCATCTCGCCAACACCATCATCATGCACACCAGCAGTAGCCCCTACTCCACGAAAATTAGGGCGAACACTAACGTAACCCAATTGATTAAAAGCACGCGCCATAGTTTGCGCTACTTTGTTATCCATCGTTCCGCCCATCAGTGGGTGTGGATGCGCAACTAAAGCTAAGCCCCTTACCAAAAAATCAGGGTTATTTTTTAATTCATCTGGCAGATCAATCGACATTTCAATTTGACCCACCACACCATCAATATGAATTATTTTTGTACGGCTATTCATGAAAGAACTTTCTAAAACCTTTTAAGCTAGCTGCAGACGCTCGACTGGGCGCCCTTGAATTAAATGCGACTGAATGATTTCTTCAACATCTTCAGTATCAATAAATGTATACCAAATGCCCTCTGGATAAATTACTGCTACCGGGCCATCAGCGCATCGATCTAGACACCCCGCTTTATTAATGCGGATGTTTCCTGGACCAGATAAACCCAACTCTTTGACACGTTTTTTTGCGTAATCAAAAAGGGCAAAAGCATTATGACGATCACAACAATCTTCGCCGTTACTGCGCTGATTTAGACAGAAAAAAACATGGTGCTTAAAACTCATATGCATTCTCAATTAAGGTTTTAAATTAAAGGTGGCTCTATTTCGGAGTACCCAAAATAATGCTAGTGGCAACCATACTACTGAAACCCATTGCATTAATTCATTAAAGTGTAATAGCCGACCTTGATACCAATGTCGTAATGTCAGAATGAAATATGGGTTATCTGGCAAGAGGTTAATTACCAAGGTGGCGGTGACCAAACAGACAATGGCAAGCCAAGCTTTGCTGGGTAAGGAGAGCTGGAGTGTCCATCTGAGAAATAGACTGCCAAGCACCATCCCCCAAATAGCCCCCGCTGTGAGCCATAACAAGGCAAATTCAGCCCCGAACTGTAGTGCAGTAAAGGCAATCTTCACTAAAACAGTAAAGCAAAGCAGGCTATTGAGGATTTTCCACTGGGGAGCTTTTGCGCGCATCCCCAAAGATAGTAAGAGTCCTGTACCGAGCCAACAGACCGCTGTAATGATGGACTCCTGAATGACATGATTGACTACCATGGTGCCCCAGTCGACGGAGGCGAAAATGGCATGCCCCCACACACCCGTGCCTAACCAAGAGCTTTGGGGGTAGATCTGAGTCCAGGGAAAAAGTAAAAATAAGGCACAAGCAGCCCAGTTCAAACCAAACCATTGGTCAAAGCGACGACGTATTGCACTCCCAGAGAGCCACTGAGGACCCAATGGAATGGCCAACAAGCCACCCATCAAACCGCCCAACACATTAGCCCACCAATCCATTTGACTCGGTATGCGAGTGGGCAACCATGTTTGTAGCGACTCCACGCTAAAAGCCAATGCCGCACTAAAACTTAAAGCAACGCTTAAGGCAACAAAGTTGCGCCAACGCGGGTAGCAGGCAAAGACCAGCAGAAACCCCAAAGGAATATAAGCCAATACATTGACCGATACATCAAAGAGCGTAATGAAGCGAGGTAAAGGGGCATCCAACCATGCCCATGGGGCAATTCCATTGGAAAGATTGAAATCAAAGGGGTTCAGGCTGACATAAACGATTAAAAGCGCATAGCTCAAGCTAGTGGCTCTGGCTAAAGGCATAGCCTGGAGAGGCCAAACAAACTTGCGAGGACGCTGATCTTCGTGATGCATTCCCATATTCTAGGTCAGCTAGCCTAGATCTTTCTACAATAGAAAAATGAGTCCGAATTGCATTCTTGAACGCGTTGCCACCACCAAGTCAACTAATGATGATTTATTGGCTCGTTGGCGTGCCGGTGAATTAATTGATCCCGTTGCACGTATCGCTCACGATCAGACCTCTGGCAAAGGCAGAGCTGGAAGAGCTTGGCTTGCTAACCCTGGAGATACGCTGTGCTTTTCCTTAGCCCACCCATTCGATAAGCGCCCTCATGAGCTCAGCGGTCTTAGTCTAGTAATTGGACTAGCAGTCATTGCTGGCATTGCTGGAGCTTTAGGGGTCAATGAAAACACCCTCCATCAGCAAGGCCTCAGACTGAAGTGGCCTAATGATGTATTGCTGAACAATGCCAAGCTTGGTGGAATCCTCATTGAAGGCGGACAGAGCAGCCCAAGCTCGCCCACTTGGATGGTGATCGGGCTAGGCCTGAACTTACGTAATGCAGAATTCATTACGCAGAGCTTAGAAAACAAAACTTCTTTTGCTGCTACTGCTCTGGATCAACTGATGCCTCATCACGAACCGATTCCAGATGCAGAGTTCATTTGGCTAAAGCTGATTGAGTCATTTGAAAGGCATTTAATCCAATTTGAACAGCATGGGTTTAGCTACTTTAAAGATTCCTGGTCACACTGGGATGCCTTTAACGGCCAGTCTGTTTGCATATCCGGCGTCGGCAAAGAACCTATCATTGGAGTCTCTTCCGGAGTGGATCACTCTGGCGCCCTTATTCTTCATCAAAATGACCAATCCATTGTCATTCATGCAGGTGATGTTTCTTTGCGAGTTCAGTTATGAGTCTGTATTTGGTATTTGATCTTGGCAACACTCGGCTCAAGTGGGCCGCAGTCGAATCCACACAAAATATTGCAGACCGCAATAAAAAACTGTGGGCATACTCTGGGTCGATCAGCACCAAATCTTTCCAGTCACCCGAGCTACGCGCTGAACTATCTGACTATATTTCTAAAACCTTGCCCAAGCCAGATGCTATTGCCTTTTGTTGCGTAGCAGGCGATGCTGCTATTGAAAATCTACGCAGCCTCTTTCCACAATGGCAAGATCTTGAGTGGAAACAATTCACAGGTAGTAGTCCTTACGAAGGTTTACGAACGCTCTATCAAGACCCCAGTAAATTAGGTGCAGATCGATGGGCCGCACTGATTGGTGCAAGAGCCCTCTCTAGCACCAATACGCTGGTGATCAATGCCGGGACGGCCACTACTATTGACTTACTAGGTGGCAATGGCGTCCATTACGGCGGCTGGATCTTGCCAGGCTTGAGTCTGATGCAAGAATGCCTGCAACAAAATACAGCCCAACTTCCATTAGCAGTTCGCACCAACAGGCCTGAAGCTCAAGCGAGCTTTGGCAGCACTACAGATGAGGCAATTACGGGCGGTTGTGATGCGGCGCAAATAGGGGCAATACTGCGCGCAGCCTACTTAGCTAGAACTATGAATCATCCAGTTGAGCGAATTTGGCTTGATGGGGGCAATGCCAAAATTTTGGCAAATGAAATTAAACAGTTTCCAGAGCTGGCAGCAATGCCCGTAGAGCCCATTGAAGGGTTAGTACTACGTGGGCTTTGGGCTTGGCTCTTACAAAACCTGTAAGTCATCAAGCAAGTTAACTTGTGCGGATCTTGCCCAATAGGGTTGTTGTAGAGCGCTCGTATAGAAACGGGATGGCCACCGCTACTCCACCCCAAGTTTTCACTAGGCGAGTCTCCTCCAGGGAGTCGATTTCATAATCCCCACCCTTGACGTAAATATCGGGGTGAATCTTGGCAATGAGACTCACCGGGGTCTGCTCCGTAAATAAGACCGCCAAATCGACACTCTCAAGCGCTGCCAATAAAGCCTGGCGATCAGCCTCGGCATTAATTGGTCTGTCATCACCCTTACCTAGCATCTTGACCGAGGTATCTGAGTTGACACCCACTACAAGGCTAGCGCCCATAGCCCTAGCTTGGGCTAGGTAGCTGGCATGCCCTCGATGCAGGATATCGAAGACGCCATTCGTAAATACTAAGGGCCTGGGAAGCGCTGCGATACGAGCCTCTAGCTCCGTCGGAACGCAGACTTTAGACTCGAAAGAAGGTGGGGGTAAAGAACTCATAGCGCCATATTAATGGCATTGGGCTAAATTCAACGATATTTGCCAGAATGTCTTAGACTTGGGCATCCCCGTCCCACCCAAAGGCTCAAGATGAATCACTATATGCCGCGGTACTTACTGGCACTATTTTTCTTGCTGACAGCAATGCCGTTTGCAAACGCGACTCCAAGCGCCAGCTGTAGCCCCCTTTTATCCCACACTTTTCCAAGATTACAGGATGAGGCACCCCAAAGACTTTGCCAATACCAAGGCAAAGTCATTCTCGTTGTTAACACCGCCAGTTTTTGTGGCTTTACGAGCCAATACGAGGGTCTTGAGAAGTTATATGCCAAATATAAAGATCGTGGCTTTGTTGTACTAGGCTTTCCATCGAACGATTTTGGCCAACAAGAACCGGGTAGCAATAAAGACATCGCCGACTTCTGTAAAAATACCTATGATGTGAAATTCCCCATGTTTGCCAAAAGCTCAGTTAGCGGAAGTAATCCAAACCCGCTATTTAAGATGCTTATTGCCAAAACTGGGACAACACCGAAGTGGAATTTTTATAAGTACCTCATTGATCGGAACGGTAATGTAATCGATTCGTTTGGCAGTATGACAAAACCATCAAGCACTAGCATCACCGGTGAAATAGAGAAACTTCTTGGAGAAAAAATTTAGTGGGTAAGAAAAAAGTTGCCATCATTGGCGCCGGTATATCTGGCTTAGGATGTGCATACGCATTAAGGCAACACCCAGATTTAGAGATCACCTTGTTCGAAGGTGGCAATCATATTGGTGGCCATAGTAATACTGTAGATCTCACATTAGAAACTCCTGACGGTCAACTGACCCATGGAGTCGATACTGGATTCTTGGTATTTAACCGCAAAACCTATCCTCGCTTAGTTCGCCTATTTGAAGAAATTCAGGTTCCGATTGCGCCATCAGAAATGTCTTTTTCAGTATCCATTGATACGGGAGGAAAAACCGGGCGCAGTAAAAAAATTGAATGGGCTGGTAACGATCTCAACTCCTTTTTTGGTCAAAGATCCAATTTATTCTCGCCCTCATTCTGGAGAATGGCTTACGACATCTTGCGCTTCAATCGTCTCGCTACTCGGCTGGCAGAAGAGCAAATCACTGCCAAACTTGAATATTCAGAACCCGATGAGCGCATTAAAGATTTTTTAGATCGCAATCGTTTTAGCTCTAGCTTTAGAGAAAATTATTTCTTGCCAATGATTGGTGCTATTTGGTCATGCTCTGTTGAGCAGATGCTAGAGTTCCCGATTCAGACCATGGTCCGATTCTGTCATAACCATGGTCTCTTACAAATCCAAAATCGCCCGCAATGGCTTACTGTTCAAGGCGGATCTCGAGAATACGTAAAGCTTTTAGTAGCGGCGCTAGAGAAACATCAAGTCCAATTTGTACGTGAATCTGTCTCTCGAGTTAATGCGAGAAAAACAGAAGACTCTCCAGTCGAAGTGATTACATCCTCTGGGTTACACCAGTTTGATGAAGTGGTCATGGCATGTCATAGCGATCAGACTTTAGAGTTAGTCCATGGTATTGGGCAAGACACACGCAATATTTTGGCATCAGTTCCTTACCAAAAGAATCGTGCAATTTTGCATACAGATATTAACTTCTTACCCGCTACAGAACGCTGCTGGGCAGCCTGGAACTACACCGCAAAATCTGGTGCAACACCAACTGCTCAACAACACGTGAGTGTGAATTATTTAATTAACCGTCTACAACCCCTACCCAAAGCATTCGAGAACACGCAAATTATTGTGAGCCTTAACCCACTGACGGATCCCAATCCAAAATTAGTACATGAAGAAATCCATTACTCACATCCTGTCTTTGATATGCGCGCTGTGAAGGCACAAAAGGAGCTGCCTTTAATTCAGGGTAATTCTTCAATCTGGTATTGCGGAGCATGGACTGGGTTTGGTTTTCATGAAGATGGTTTGCGCTCTGGAGAATTGGTGGCGATGGATCTCATGGAAAGCATTTCTCATCGCGTTAAATCTAGCTCCATTAAAGATTCTCAGTAAATGAATTTGCCAACGATTAATTTCGGAGCAGTAAAGCATCGTCGCTTTCGTCCTGCTATCAATGCGTTTGGCTACGGTGTATTTACCTTGTCCATTCCAATGCGTACGCGCAGGAGTAATCCAACATTACTCAGTCAGCATGGGCTCAAAGATAAACAATTCGGACTTTTTTCCTTTTTCGACCAAGACCATGGATTAGGTGGTGAGAACAGTCTATCCTGGATTGAGTCGATCCTTAAAGAAAATCACGTTCATCATGATGATGGCGAGATTTGGCTACACACCTTTCCGCGAGTTCTTGGCTATGTCTTTAATCCGGTCAGTTTTTGGGTCTGCACCCGAGCTAATGGTCAAGTTCAAACGGTACTCGCTGAAGTAAACAACACCTTTGGTGAACGACACTGCTATCTACTTCATCATG
>JBEGUE010000029.1:0-22125 GCA_041179045.1 Pseudomonadota bacterium | reverse complement strand
TTGCGTCCAGCCGATGAAGCGGCTTTAGAAAAAGTAACTAAGGACTTTAAGGTTTACTACCAGAAGGTGCCCGGCACGAGTGCTGGTTCATACACCATGGATCATATGGCGGGAAGTTATGTCTTTGATCCAGAAGGGCGTTTACGCCTTTATATCAAGCATGCGCAAGGTGCTGAGACCTTGGCGCAAGACTTGAAGGAACTTCTGAAGTAATAGACGCGAAGAGGAGGCTGCTTAAGCAGCTTCAGCTTGCAAGAGACTACGCATTTTTTTGAGTGCAGCAGTCTCAATCTGACGAACGCGCTCTGCAGAAATGCCGTATTCACTGGCGAGATCATGTAATGTTTTTGTGCCATTACCCTCTGCATCCATAGCAAGCCAACGTGACTGCACAATGTTGCGACTACGCTCATCTAAAGCCATGAGTGCTTGGTCAAGCTGGGGACCATGTAATGCATCAGTCGCAGCGGCAGCCATCATTTCAGTAGGCTCTTGACTGTTATCGGCTAACCACTGAATTGGGGCGTAGGCTGATTCATCATTGCTGTCATCACCCTCTAAGGTAATGTCACCACCAGCTAGACGCATCTCCATTTCTTTCACGTCAGAGCCTTTGACATCAAGCGCTTTTGCTAAAGCCTCAACTTCATTTGGTGTCAGGGCAGCTAGAGTAGGTTTGTTGCTGCGCAGATTGAAGAACAGCTTACGCTGTGCTTTCGTTGTTGCTACTTTTACTAAGCGCCAATTCTTGAGAATGTACTCATGAATCTCTGCCTTAATCCAATGGATGGCGTAAGAGACTAAGCGTGCACCTTGGTTGGGGTCATAGCGTTTAACGGCCTTCATCAAACCAATATTGCCTTCTTGAATTAAGTCAGCATGGGGAATGCCATAGCCTAAGTACTGACGAGCAACGGACACCACTAAACGGAGGTGCGAGAGAACTAAAGTCTTCGCAGCATCGACATTTTCAGTGCGACGAAATTCTTGCGCGAGGTGCAGTTCCTCTGCAGCGCTGAGCATCGGTACGCGATTCACATAGGAAATATAAGAGTCGAGTGTGCCAACCCCCAAGGAGGGCAGCATCGGAAAGGCAAGCGAAGCCGCAGCAGTCTGCGCTGCTGGCAGTGTTTGCCTTGCTTGCAATTGCGGTTTGTATGCTTTTTTTGGAACCATTTTTTTTATATTTTAGGTATTAATAGGGTTCTATTTTAGCACTCTTGTCAAGAGAGTGCTAATGGTTTTTTGCTTCTATAAGTCTATGATTTAATTGAATAATTCAGAAGAATACTGGGCAGCCGTGAAGGGCGCTAAATCATCAATTCCCTCGCCTTTGCCTAAGGCTAGAACCGCTGGTTTGGGGCCATCTTTGAGGGTGTGGGCAAGTGCACAGATTACCCCGCCCTTAGCAGTGCCATCCAATTTAGTCACGATTAGGGCAGAGAGTTCTAAAGCGGCATGAAAGGCTCTCACCTGGCTTAAACCGTTTTGACCAGTATTGCCATCAAGAACAAGCAAAGTCTGGTGAGGCGCCCCAGGAAGGGCCTTGCCGATCACTCTTTTGACCTTTTTTAACTCTTCCATTAGATGGTCTTGAGTGGCCAGTCTTCCAGCAGTGTCAATGATCAGAATATCGCTTTTGCGAGAAATCGCCGCATGAATGGCATCGTGTGCCACTGCCGCCGCATCACCACTTTCTTGCATGATGACATCAACCTGATTGCGACCTCCCCATTCAAGGAGCTGGTTGCGTGCGGCAGCGCGGAAAGTATCGCCGGCTGCCAATAAGACAGATTTGCCTTGAGACTGAAAAAGTTTGCAGAGTTTGCCGATCGTGGTGGTCTTGCCGGCGCCATTGACCCCAATTACTAGCCATACCTCTGGTGTGGTCTTTTGCTCATGGACATACAAGGGATTCGGCTTAGGCTCTAGTGAGTTTAGGAGCGTCGCCACTTCATCGATGAGTAGTTGCTTGAGCTCTTCTGGGCTGCTGGCCTTTTCCGATTTGGCGGCCTTACGAAGCTTGCTTATGAGTTGCTCGGTCGTGGGAAGACCCACATCACTCAGAATGAGAGATTCTTCTAGAGCATCAAACCAGGCTTCATCAGTCTGATTGAGTTTGAATAGGGATCCGAGGGTTTTACGTAGGCCGAACATAATCGATACAATTTAATCCTTGCATCTTATCAATTAAATTCTTGGGATAGGTGATCTTGCAGATGCGTTCCACTTTATTAAGCTTTTCTCTCTGTTTGGTGCTTGGCTGTTCCAGCGCTCTGGCAACCCCAGAAGTGGGTCAAGCAAATACCCACGAGTTTCAACTCTCTAATGGCCTCAAGTTGATTGTGCGTGAAGATCATCGCGCACCGACAGTTGCGCATATGGTTTGGTACCGCGCTGGCTCCATAGATGAGGTGAATGGCAAGACTGGGGTAGCTCATGTGTTGGAGCACATGATGTTCAAGGGTACCCATAAAGTAAAGTCAGGCGAGTTCTCCCGCTTGGTTGCAGCAGTGGGCGGCCGAGAAAATGCCTTTACCTCTCGTGACTACACCGCTTACTTTCAGCAAGTTGAAAAATCTAAGTTAGATGAGGTGATGAGATTAGAGGCTGATCGTATGTCTAACCTTAATTTTGATGATGCGGAATTTCTAAAAGAAATCCAGGTGGTAATGGAGGAGCGTCGTCTGCGTACGGAAGACAATCCTAGTAGCTTGCTTAATGAAGCACTCACTGCCACCGCATACATGAGTTCTCCTTATCGTTATCCGGTGGTTGGGTGGATGAATGATTTGGTCAACATGAAAGCTATGGATGCACGCGATTGGTATCGTAGTTGGTACAAGCCAAATAACGCAACTGTTGTGATTGCAGGCGATGTTGATCCTAAGGTGATTCTTCGAGCAGTGGAAAAATATTATGGAGTTGCTTCCGCTAGAGAGTTACCAGAGCGTAAGCCCCAGATTGAACCAACACAAAAAGGTACTAAGCGAGTCCAGGTAAAAGCGCCTGCGGATAGTGCACAGTTAGCGATGGCCTGGAAAGTCCCAAAATTAGAAGTGGGGAGACTGGATGATAACGAGCCCTATGCGCTAGAACTGTTGTCTGCTGTACTGGATGGTTATGACAACGCACGCTTAAATCGGACACTGGTGAAGCAAGAGCGCGTAGTAAACGATGTGGGCGTTGGTTACGACATGATCTCCAGGGGGCCTGAACTATTTTTCATCAGTAGTAGCATGGCTAAAGGTAAGACAGTAGAGCAGGCGGAAAAAAGTATTCGTAAAGCTTTGAAAGAAGTTATTGATAAAGGAATCTTGGAGTCAGAGCTCAAGCGAGTGAAGGTGCGCATTCTGTCTGATCAAATCTATAAGCGCGATTCCATTTTTGGTCAGGCCATGGAAATTGGTAGTACAGAAATGGCTGGATTTTCCTGGAAAGATATTGATGTAATGCTGGAGAAGATGCAAACCATTACCCCTGCACAAGTTCAAGCCGTTGCAAAAAAATATTTGGTAGATGAGGGGCTCACCATAGCGGTTCTAGATCCGCAAGCACGCCAGTCGGGTGAGAGCAAGCAAGGAGGCAATCGCGATGCTAAATAAATTGATCTCACAAGCTAGTACTGCAATCGCACTGATAGTCGGAGTAAGTACATCAGCACACGCAATATTGCCCATAGAAAAGCTGGACTCCTTCAAGGGTGCGCAAGCCTATTTAGTGCAAACCAAAGCACTACCCATGGTGGATATTGAGATCAGTATTGATGCAGGTGACCGCTATGACCCAGGAGTTAAAAGTGGCTTAGCTACTATGGCTGGGCGGCTAATGAACTATGGCGCCAAATCTGATAAGAGTCTGTTAAGCGAGGCACAGATTGCTGATGAGATTGCAGACCTTGGTGCAAACCTCGGTATTTCTGTTGGCGGTGAGCGCGCCGTCATGCGTATTCGGACTTTGAGTCGCAAAGATTTACGTGATCGTGCCGTTCAATTGGCCTCAGCGATGTTGAGTGCACCTACTTATGATGCAAAGATTTTGGCGCGTGAGAAGCAGAGGATGACTACTGCATTGCTAGAGTCGGAGACAAAGCCAGAGTCAGTTTTGGATCGGCGCTTTAGAAAATCAGTTTATGGGGACTACCCGCTGGCTAACTCACCCACGGTGAAAAGTATTTCCAATATTAATGCAGTCGACTTACAGCAGTTTCATAAACAGTTTTACCGCGGTGATCGAATGATTGTCAGCATTGTTGGTGATGTGAGTAAAGCTGAGGCTACTGAAATTGTTCAGGGTTTATTACAAAGAGTGCCCCAGTCGGGATCTCCTGTAGCTAAGCTACCAGAGTTTGAGCGCTCACCAGTCGAGCCTTTAGGTCAACGCGAAGTTGCTATTACGTTTGATTCGCAGCAAGCACATATCGCCATGGGAATGACTGCGATCACTCGCAACAATCCCGATTTCTTCCCATTGCTCGTGGGTAATTATGTTTTGGGTGGTGGTGGCTTTGTATCCCGCCTGATGTCGGAGGTGCGCGAGAAGCGTGGTCTTGCTTACAGTGTGTTTAGTTACTTTGCTCCTGGTAAGGATGCAGGGATATTTCAGGCGGGCGTACAAACGAAGAGCGATCAAGCCACTTTGGCACTAGAGGTAATGAGTTCTACTATTGCGCAATTTATTGCTGATGGCCCAACGCAAGTAGAGCTAGATGCAGCCAAAGCAAATTTGATCAATGGCTATCCTTTAAGAATTGATAACAACCGCAAGTTACTTGATAACGTGTCATCCATTACTTGGAATAATTTGCCTCTCGATACGATGGAGATTTGGACTAAGCAAGTGGAAGCGGTTAGCCTTGAGCAAGTCAAGTTGGCGTTCCAAAAACACCTAGCCATGGATCGGATGAAAATCGTGGTCCTAGGGGCAAAAAATAAATAAGCCAGTTAAGTCAGCTTCATTAGGCGGCCGCTCTGAGCCCCCGCAGAAAATTCGCATTATTGGCGGAGTTTGGCGCAGTCGTTTGCTAGGTGTGTTGGATTTACCCGGTCTTCGTCCTACTACCGATCGTGTTCGTGAGACTCTGTTTAACTGGCTCGGACAGGATTTAGTCGGTTTGCGTTGTTTAGATTTATTTGCTGGTACCGGTGCTTTAGGTTTTGAGGCCGCGTCACGATATGCTTATTCAGTGACCCTATTAGAAAAAAATAAACAGGCTCATACCAAACTACTGGCTAATTTTGCTTTGCTAGAGTCATCTCCTGCTCCTGGGGAAGTGCAGATTCTTCACAGAGATAGTTTGGAGTTTTTAAAGCAACAAGCGGATCGCTCTAGCAACTTGATCTTTATAGACCCCCCTTTTCAGGAAGAGAGCCTATTAAATCAAGTGCTTATAGAGGCTGCACGTGTTTGTGATGACACTGCTGGCGGGGGAATTTACGTTGAGTTTCCTGCTAGTCGCCCCCGTGAGCAGATCGAGGCTTTAGTGCCTGATTGGTATTGCGGGAAATACTTAGAGGCTGGACAGGTAAAAGCTTGTCTATTTCGCTCTAAGAGGGACTAAACTCTTGCCTGTAGCTGAAAAAGCCTGAGGAGCCTTATGACTGTTGCTGTATACCCTGGAACATTTGATCCCTTTACTCGTGGTCACGAAGACCTAGTGCGCCGCGCCTCAAGCATTTTTGGTGAGCTCATTGTGGGTGTTGCTGATAGTCGTAGTAAGCGCCCTTTCTTTACGCTGGACGAGCGCATTGAGATTGCCAGAGAAGTTCTTGGCCACTACTCCAATGTGAAGATTGTCGGGTTTACAGGCCTGTTAAAAGATTTTGCTCGCGAACATAACGCGCGCGTTATTGTGCGTGGCTTGCGTGCAGTATCAGATTTTGAATACGAGTTCCAAATGGCTGGTATGAATCGCTATTTATTGCCCGATGTTGAAACACTATTCCTGACGCCATCAGACCAATATCAATTTATTTCTGGTACCTTTGTGCGTGAGATTGCCTCTATGGGTGGCGATGTGAGTAAGTTTGTATTCCCATCAGTAGAAAAGTGGTTGATCAAAAAGATTCAAGCCAACAAGAGTAAAGAGTAGGGGCCCTAGGCGCGAATATGGCGTTAATGATTACGGACGAATGCATCAATTGCGATGTGTGTGAGCCTGAATGCCCTAACGATGCAATCTACATGGGTCTAGAGATCTACGAGATTGATCCCAATAAATGTACTGAATGTGTGGGTCATTATGATGCGCCTCAGTGTCAGCAGGTTTGTCCGGTAGATTGCATACCCATGAACCCTTCGTTCTCTGAAAATCAAACGCAGCTCATGGCAAAGTATCAGGCCTTAACTGCTGCCAAAAAAGCGCTCGCTAAATAAGTTATCAGCACTCTTTAATTGGTTTTAGAGTGCAACTCGAGCATCGCTGCCTGAGTATCGCCCTTGAGAAACAAGGGCAAAATTTGTAGGCCATTTTCAATACTTGCATCAATTTGCTTTTGTTCTGCTTGCAGCGGCCTTCTCAATACGAAGTCGGCCACGTCCATCACTCGCGCACCTTCTGCAGCAAGATCGCGTGGGTGGCCAATACCCAGGCGCAAGCGCCAATAATCAGGAGTTCCTAAGTGGGCTTGGATATCTTTTAAGCCGTTGTGTCCACCCGTACCGCCACCCAGCTTGATACGTGCCGTACCAGGTTTGAGATCTAGCTCATCCTGAACTACCAATACATCTTTAGGTGTAATTTTATGAAAGCGGCATAGTGCCCCAACAGCCTGACCGCTCAGGTTCATGTAAGTGCTTGGCTTGAGTAAGAAGAGGTCTTCATCTTCCCATTTAGCCTTAGCCACTTTTCCATGAAAGCGTTTTTCAGTTTCAAGGCGGACGTTTAATTGTTTAGCGAGTGCGTCCACAAACCAGAAGCCAGCATTGTGCCGATCTTCAGTATGTTCTTCACCTGGGTTGCCTAGGCCAATAATTAATTTAGTCATGATGGGTACTTAAGGATAAAAGCTTTTTTGCAAAAAAGAAAACCCGCTTGTAAGCGGGCTTCCTCTGTCGCAAAGATAAGGCTTAAATGATTAAGCTTTATCCTTTGGGGCTTCAGCAGCAGGAGCCGCAGGAGCGGATTCTGTATCAGCAGATTTCACTGCTGGGATACGTGCGTTAGCCAGTACTGGGTTTTCTTGTTCAATATGCAATACCAAGGTAACGCCTTTTGGTAGTGCGATATCTTTAGCATGAATACCATGACCAACTTCAATCTTGCTCAAGTCCACTTCAATGAACTCTGGCAAATCGGCTGGTAAGCAAGATACTTCCAATTCAGTAGAGATGTGGCTGATAACAGCGCCTTGCAACTTCACTGCAGCTGAAGTGTCAGCATTGGTGAAATGCAATGGAACGCGCATGTGAACTTTCTCAGTCGCGGAAACGCGCTGGAAGTCGATGTGCAGAACCAAAGGCTTAAACGGATGCATCTGGTAATCGCGTAACAACACTTTTTGTGCTTTACCGCCGATTTCGAGATCAAGGATGGATGAGTGGAATGCTTCCTTACGGAGAGCATGGAACAGTGCGTTGTGATCCAACTCAATTACTGTTGCGGCGTCTTTACCGCCGTAGATGATGCCCGGAGTTTTACCGGAGTTGCGCAGACGGCGGCTCGCACCCGTTCCCTGTACGCTTCTTTCAAAGGCTACTACTTTCATATCGAATTCCTAAATTAAGGTTAATTTCCGTTCGCGACCAAACAGAAAAGCCTTTGATTATATCTTGGGAATCGTGGTTTTTGCCTAGAAAGAGCTCAAAACTGCCAAAAACAGGGGTGGAAACGCTATTTTTGGCTTATTCAGCGAACATCGACATCACTGAATCACCCTTACTAATGCGGGAAAGCGTCTCAGCTAGGATAGGAGCAACGCTCAATTGACGAATTTTGGCGATTTTCATTGCCTCTGGCGTCAGTGGAATTGTGTCGGTAACGACTAATTCGTCTAATTCAGAAGCAGCAATACGGGCTACGGCACCACCAGAAAGCACGGCATGGGTACAGTAAGCGGTCACACCCTTCGCGCCACGCTCTTTAAGAGCCTCAGCAGCTTTACAGAGCGTTCCGCCGGTATCGATGATGTCATCCATGATTACGCAATGACGGCCTTCTACTTCGCCAATTAAGTGCATTACTTCTGATACGTTTGCCTTAGGGCGGCGTTTATCAATAATCGCCAAATCTGTCCCTAATTGCTTAGCCATTGCGCGGGCGCGAACTACGCCGCCGATGTCAGGCGAAACAATAATGAGATCTTTTTTAGTCTTTTGGGCTTCTAAGTCAGCCAAAAGGACGGGTGACGCGTAGATGTTATCTACGGGAATATCAAAGAATCCCTGAATTTGGTCGGCATGAAGATCCATGGTCAAAACACGCTCAACACCAGCAACGGATTGAAGCATGTTTGCAACGATTCTGGCGGAGATCGCAACCCGAGCTGAGCGCGGGCGACGGTCTTGTCTGGCGTAACCGAAGTAAGGGATCACTGCGGTTATACGGCTTGCTGATGCTCGTTTTAGGGCATCAATCATGATCATGAGCTCCATCAAACTATCGTTTGTTGGAGCACAAGTGGATTGGATTACGACAACGTTCTTACCACGAACGTTTTCTTGAATTTCTACCTGGATTTCACCATCGGAGAACCGGCCAACAAATGCTTTTCCCATCGGGAGATTGAGCTCTTTGGCTACTGCATGGGCCAAAACCGGATTTGCATTTCCGGTGAAAAGAGTCAGTAAATCAGCGTTCATTGGGGCGGACATAGGTGATTTTGAAATTTTGGTAGGGGTCGAATGGATGTCTTTTGGTCGTATCTACAGTAGTTGGCAGGGGAAGAAGGATTCGAACCTTCGCATGCTGGAATCAAAATCCAGTGCCTTAACCAGCTTGGCGATTCCCCTACAGGTCAATCTGAAGAAATCAAATTGTAAGCGGGATTTTTATTTAGCCCCCGAACAATTCGACCTATCCATCCTTTTGGAAGATTTTGCAGAAGATTTTCCAGATTCGCGGTGTCCGTCTTAGGGTCTAAGGCGGCAAAAACGCTACTTCCAGAGCCAGACATACAAGGCGCCGAGTTAGGCACTGCCTTGAAAATCCAATCTAAAGCTTCCTTCACTTCAGGACATTTCTGCACCGCTACTGCCTGACAATCATTTGACTGATATGAGCTTGGCGATGCAAGAAAGCCATCTATTGTAATCGGAGCATGGTCCCGGGTCAAATCAGGATCTTGAAAAATATGAGCGGTGGCAATCCCTTGGTTAGGAAAGATCACTACAAAGTCTTGGGTTTTCAAGGAAATTGCCTTTAATTTCTCACCAATTCCCTCAACAAATGCATTTTGGCCAAAGATGAAAAAAGGTACATCTGCCCCCAGTTTTAGGCCGAGCTGACAAAGCGTCGCAATATCAAGATGGAGATCCCAGAGGGTATTAAGGCCGATTAGCGTAGATGCAGCGTCAGATGAACCACCTCCTAAGCCAGCGCCCATCGGAATCATTTTTTTTAAACCAATTTCAACGCCTTGATTGACCTTACAAAAATCTTTTAAGACTTGGGCCGCACGGACCACTAAATCCTGTTCTGGGGGTATGCCAGGAATGGGATTTACACGACGAATTTCATTCTCAGAAATAGGCTTTAAGGTGAGGACGTCACACCAATCAATCAATTGGAAAACGGATTGGAGCTGGTGATAGCCATCTTCGCGTCGACCAACAATGTGTAGAAATAAATTCAGCTTTGCAGGGCAGCGAATTTCTAAGGCCTTACTCATCATTCACATTTCACTCATTCGGATTATCAAATACCAAGCGAATATCTATCGAGCCAATATTAGAGCTACGATTCATCATGAGTTTTTCTAAACGCTGTGCATTGTTCCAGTGGTAATTTAAGGTCCAACCATCTTGCGTGATTTTGCTCACTTGACCTTTGGCATTTCGCTCAACACTGGCATTACCACCAGGACGAGTTTTTCCACGTAACCAGTCTGATAAACCGCGAGCGGGTAGTGGAAGTCCTAATGTATTTTGTATCAGAGTATCAGCGTCGATAGCCGTGGTTAATTGACCATCGCGCTCTAAAATTGCCTCGCCAGGTTTAATGGTAATTTTTGCAATCGATCCACCTACTGGATTACGAATTTCTAATACATCGATCAAGGCATCTTGTGTCAATGTAAATCCACCTGAGCCGCCCTGATTTTTACTCTCGGTGAGTCCAGTGATTTTTACTGCAAAACGACCGTCCCATGTGCCTTTGAGGGCGGTTTCTGCTAGCGACCAATCGGGTTTCAAGCGCTTTAAAGTTTCTTTGAGAGTCGCGTTATTAGCATCTAGTTGCTGCCCTTTACGCCACATATCTTCTGCTTCGACTGGACGATTCATTACCCATAAGACTTCGCCAATATGTGCGGCAATATCTGCTTCAGGTTTCATGCCAAATGCTTGTTGCAGTTGCTCTAAGGCAAGAGCATTTTTACCCATTCGAAAGTTTACCCAGCCAAGACTGTCTAATATAAAACCATCTTTAGGGGAGAGTTGATGTGCCTTACTGATCAGCTTAAATGCTTCTGGTAATTTCTGATTGCGATCCGCTAGCGAGTAACCAAGCGCATTTAAGCTATTGGCATCATTCGGATTCTTACGCAAGATTTCGCGCAGAGTTTTCTCCATCACATCGATGTGTCCCGATTTTTCAGCAGACATGGCGTAGGTGTAGAGTAGTCCAGGATCTTTTGGTTCTGGCTTTAATGTTGAAACAATTTCATAGAAAGCTCTCAGAGCTTCTGATTCATCAGTAGCTTTAGCCAGCAGCGATTGGATCTGTAGCAAAGTATTTTCACGTTGCGCTGGTGTTTGTTGATTTAAGAGTGAGATGGCGGGTTTAACCGCATCTGACCAGCGTTGATTCAAAATTAAGAGAGTGACGAGCACTTCTTTAGGTTTAGTTTGTTTCGGTCCAGCCAAACCATCCCAAGTCTGCGCTGCTTGGAGTGCAAGATCAGGCGCGCCTGCTGTTATCGCGATCTCCATAGCTCTCTGTGCCAAGCGGGGGTCATCTAGCTGGCGAGCGAGTTCCAGGTAGGTTGTGTATGCCAAGCCAGCCTCACCGCGCTGAAGGGCGATTTCAGAGGCCAGGACCTCAAATACAGCTTGACCACTATCCAGGTTATTGGATTTAGCGATGCTATTGCTGGACAGAATGCTAAAGCCCAGCCCAGCAGTAAGCAGTAAGACCCTAAAAGCGGGTTTTAATGAAAATTTGGTCATAAGCACATTCTAATCCGCGAATCTACAATCCATTTATGCCAGAACTCCCAGAAGTCGAAGTTACCCGATTGGGTATTCAACCCCATTTAGAGGGTCAGAGGGTAAGCGCAGTCAAAATTATTGATGGTCGCTTGCGCTGGCCGGTCCCGAGTAATTTAAACACCTTGCTTACCGGTCAGAAAGTCTTGGGAATAGAACGCCGCGGCAAGTACCTCCTGATGGAGTTTGATGCGGGTTACCTATTACTGCATCTGGGCATGACCGGAACCCTGCGGGTCCTTCCTGGTAGCGACCCCCTTAAGCTGCATGATCGGGTGACTTTCGAGTTTGGCAAGCTGAGTTTGCGTTTGCACGACCCCCGAAAGTTTGGCGCTGTTTTATGGCATCCAAAATCCAAGGGGCCTATTGAGGGTAATTCCCTTTTGCAAAAACTGGGAGTCGAGCCTTTTTCACCCGAATTTGGTGGCGAGCTTGGTACTGAGGTTCTTTATCGGTGCTCACGTAAACGTAGTGTTGCTGTGAAGCAATTTTTACTGGCAGGCCAAGCAGTAGTGGGTGTTGGCAATATTTATTGTTCTGAAAGTTTATTTGAGGCAGGAATTCATCCAGCAAAGGCTGCTGGAAAACTTACGCGTCCGCAATGCTCTAGGCTGGCGGCTGCGGTGAGATTGATTTTGAAAAAAGCGATTGCTGCAGGTGGTAGTTCTTTAAAAGACTTTGTGAACAGCGAAGGTGACCCAGGACACTTTATGGTGCAAACCAAAGTCTATGATCGTAAAGATCAGCCTTGCAAGGTATGTAAGACGCCAATTAAACAAATAGTGCAAGGTCAACGCTCTACATACTTTTGCTCCCAATGTCAGAAGCGTTGATCAAGCACTTTGCTACTAAGCTGATCGCTTGGCATGGTAAAGACGGACGCCAAGGTTTGCCATGGCAGAGTATTCGAGACCCCTATGCGGTATGGGTCTCTGAAATCATGTTGCAACAAACTCAGGTAGCCACTGTTCTAGAGCGCTATCCCCGCTTCATGAAACGTTTTCCGACGGTAAATAAATTGGCTGTCGCGCCACTGGATGATGTCTTGGCCGAATGGGCAGGACTTGGCTATTACACACGCGCTCGCAATCTACACGCTTGTGCCAAGCAAGTGATGGAAGAGTTTGGCGGCAAGTTTCCCAATGACCCAGTATTACTCGAACAGCTCAAAGGTATTGGTAGATCAACTGCTGGTGCTATTGCAGCGTTTGCATTTCATGAACGGGCACCGATTCTGGATGCAAACGTCAAACGAATACTGGCACGATTATTTGGTGTAGAGGGTGCGATCCAAGAAAAAGCAGTGAACGATGAGTTGTGGTTCTTGGCTAAAACATTACTCCCCAAAAAAGCTACCGATATGCCGGTGTACACGCAGGCTCTAATGGATTTTGGGGCAACCTGGTGCACTTCTCGTAAACCGATATGTTTGAGTGGGGAAAGAAAATGCCCATTTGAAAAAGAATGCCAGGCCAATCTCAGTGATCAGGTTTTGCTATTGCCTCGGAAAGTGATCAAAGCAAAATCCCCTGAATTTAATTGCGACATGTTATTGCTTCGGCAGGGTGATTCAGTATTGCTTCAAAGGCGTCCCGAGAAAGCCATCTGGGGTGGGCTTTGGTCTTTGCCCGAATCTACTTGGAGGCTTATAGAAAAAAACTCCCAGCCTTCAAGTAACAATTCAGTTGATTTAACTATGAGAGAACTATTTCAGCTGGTACTGCCAGATGAGAAGATCTCTAGCACCTCAAAGAGTGCTTACTCAATTAAGCGAGGGCTTGAAATTAAACATGTCTTTACGCATCGTCGTTTATGGATGCAGATTTGGCATGTGAGCTCAAGCTCCGCTGTTAAATTCGATAGTGATGACTTGAAGTGGGTTCCATTGCGTCAGCTAGGAAAGTATGGCTTACCGCAGCCAATTAAATTGTTATTGCAGGGATTGAGTCTAGCTCGCGGTGGCGACTTAAGAAATTAATTTGGAGCTCTGCCAAATCTTTTTGTGGCAGAAAATGCGCAATGATGCGACTCACAAGATAAACCGAGCGATGCTGTCCACCAGTACAGCCGATAGCGACAGTAAGATAGCTGCGACCATCTGCAATGTAGTGAGGCATCCATTTTTCAATAAATTGAATAATGTCATTTTCCATACTGACTACTTCAGGAATTTTTTCTAAGAACTCGCGAACCGGCTGATCTTTACCAGACATGGGGCGTAAAGCCTTGTCGTAGTGCGGATTAGGTAGGCAGCGAACGTCAAACACGAGATCTGCCTCGCTGGGTAAACCTTTTTTAAAACCAAAAGATTCAAAAATAACAGTGAGTCCTTGAGGCTTATCTTTCAGAAGATCCTGAATCCAGGAGCGCAGGGCATGAGCAGGTAGATTACTGGTATCAATACTGTGCGCTTGATTGCGCAGGGGCTCTAAGAGATTGCGCTCTTTATCAATAGCTTCGATGAGAGTGGCAGCTTGGGTTTGTTGAGTTTTTCCGGAGAGCGGATGGCGCCTGCGGGTTTCGGAGAAGCGCTGGATCAGCGTATTGGTATCAGCATTGAGGAAAACAATTCGCACCTGATGATTGCGTCTCAGGTTTTCTAAAATTTGGGGAAGTGCTTCGATTGACTGGCCACGACGCGCATCAATAGCTACTGCAACACGTTCACTTTTTTCACCTTCCAGTGTAGTAATGAGGCTTTCTAGAAGAGTGACTGGAAGGTTATCAACACAGTCGTAACCTGCATCCTCAAAGGCTCTCAGCGCAACTGATTTACCTGAGCCCGAGATGCCGGTAATCAGATTGATTTGCATATTAAATGAGGCGACCTTGTGACTTTGAGGACTCTGCTTCAGCATTCATTTGTAGACGCTGACGCTCCATAAATTCTTTTAAGGTGTCGATACCTCGTAGTTGCAAAATCGTATTACGTACAGCAGCTTCTACAAGAACGGCCAAATTGCGACCTGCGGCCACCTGAATTTTGACAGTTCTAATGGCAACACCTAATACATCAATATGCTGGGCCTCTAATGGTAGGCGCTCAAACTCACCATCGTTGCGACGAACCAATTGCACTATCAAACGTAATTTCAATTTACGACGTACAGCTGTTTCACCAAAGATAGTGCGGATATCCAATAAGCCAAGCCCACGAACTTCCAAGAGGTTGCGCAGAATCACAGGACAGCGACCCTCGATATAGTCTGGTCCGAGTCGAGCAAAGTCCACCGCATCATCAGCCACTAAACCGTGGCCGCGAGAAATCAGTTCTAAGCCCAACTCACTTTTTCCTAGGCCAGACTCACCCATGATCAAAACCCCTAAGCCCAAAATGTCCATGAATACGCCGTGCATCGTAATCTGGGGCGCGCCAATCTTAGTAAGGTAGGTGCGAAGGTGATCAATTACTTCAGCAGCGGATATGACTGTTGTAAAGAGTGGGGTAGAGGATCGTTGGCAGAAGAGTTGTAGGGCGGCATCAGCTGCTTTGCCGTCGGCCACAATGACGCAAGGCGGCATTTTGGAAATGAGGTCGAAGATTTGCTCTTCTCGCTGTTGTGTTTCAAGTTGGGCATGATAATTAATCTCCTGCTCACCAAAAATCTGAATACGGCTTGGGTGAATGAGATTTAAGTGCCCCACTAAGTCTGAGCTGGCTGCAGCAGCTTTTACAGCCTCTGTCGGAAACCGTCTATCCGCACCTTCTAGTCCACCAATCCAGGATAGCTTGAGATCAGAGACATTGTCATCAAAGATCTGCTGGGCGGTAACTCCCTCTAGGAGTAGGGGTTGAGTGGTCAAGTTGAGCCCCACGTTTGTAGGATTTCACACACCTTCTCTGGATTGCCCTCCGACACGAGTAGCTTACGGGTATCTTGGTCGGATAAGAGCTGTGCAATTGAGGACAGAATTTCTAAATGTTGCTGAGTTGCTTTTTCAGGAACCAGTAAAAAAATCAGGATAGATACGGCCTCACCATCAGGCGCAGCAAATTCAATTGGCTCTTGCAGTTTGACGAATGCAGCAATCGGTTGTTTTAGTCCCTTTACACGACCGTGTGGGATGGCAACACCCGCGCCCAGCGCAGTAGAGCCCAAGTCCTCACGCGCATTCAAAAAGCCAACAATTGCTTCGGCTTCAAGATCTGCTTGTTTGGCGAATAGCCGCCCTACGGCCGCGAATGCCTCGCCCCTATTTTTGGAGGGATTATTTAAGGCAATACGGTCTAAAGCGAAAAGATCGGTCAGGGCATTCATATCACTAGATTATAGGTGTCCTGATGCTAGAGATTACTCAAAATGTTTTTCGTGATGATGATCTTGAATTTTTTCTTTGTGCTTTACAACTTGACGTTCAAGTTTATCTACTACTGCATCCATAGCGTGGTAGAGGTCTGCGTTATGCGCTTCAGCAAATAGCTCCTTACCTTTCAGGTGAATAGTGATCTCAGCTGCTTGCCGAAGATTTTTTTCTTTAGCGTTATCGACAATCAAAAATGCTGTGGCATCTAAAACGTGGTCAAAGTGTTTACGGATTTTTTCTAAACCCGCCTCGAGGTGGGAACGCATAGCTGGAGTAACTTCAACATGACGGCTATTAATTTTCAGATTCATCAGCAGCTCCTATTCATAGAAAAACAAAATGCATGCGCAAATAATTACCCGGGGTGCGCAGCAGGCCCCTGTAATGTTGTACTTGTTTATATGGAAATGGACTTCATGAACCTCCAGCGTATCAGCGATTTTGCTGAAAACCAAGGGGGGAGATCATGTTTATTTAATAAATATTCGAAAAGCTCTGAATATCTACATGCGGAAGTTTTCGCCTAGGTAGACTCGTCTGACTGCATCATTCTCGATGATTTGGTCTGGTTTTCCTTCCGCCAGAACGCTACCTTCACTGATGATGTAGGCGTGATCACAAATTCCCAAGGTTTCTCGAACGTTATGGTCGGTGATGAGCACGCCAATTTGGCGGTCTCTTAAGAAGCGCACAATCCGCTGGATCTCGCCAACCGCAATTGGGTCAACGCCTGCAAATGGCTCATCAAGCAAAATGAACTTAGGCTGGGAAGCAAGTGCCCTAGCAATCTCAACACGGCGACGCTCGCCACCAGATAGAGACAGGGCGGGGTTATCGCGCAGATGGCTGATTTGGAGTTCACCCAAGAGCTCATCTAAGCGATGCGCAATATCAGCTTTACTTAATGGTTTTCCACCCTGCACTTGCAGTTCCAGTACGGCTTGAATATTTTCGGCCACATTGAGCTTTCTAAAAACAGAAGCCTCTTGTGGCAGGTAGGATAGGCCCATGCGAGCTCGTTCATGAATGGGTAGGCGCGTTATATCGGTGCCGTCTAAAACAATGCTGCCACCATCCAAAGGAACCAAACCAACAATCATATAAAAAGAGGTTGTTTTGCCGGCGCCATTTGGCCCCAGTAACCCTACTACTTCTCCGCATTTCACTTCTACCGACACATCCCTCACTACCGTGCGGGATCCATAGCGCTTTTGAAGGTGCTGAGCGCTGAGAGTTGCTGGTTTTTGAGTGCTACTGGAATTCGTGGTCATTTCTCTAGTGTAGCTTTTCTTCTTGGTGAAAGGATGGCTCTAGCTAGTGGCAGATCTTCTGCTTTAGCATCTGCAGGAGGCGAGACTTTATAAAGTTGCTGAACATCATCGTATTCAATTTTCCAGCCGTGCAATTGATCTAGCATTTGCATATTGTGAAGACGCTTCAATCTGGCATCACCAGTTAATGTGAGAAGTTCAGTTTTTGCATTGTAGGTAACCGTTTTGCCCCGACCTTGCATGAATTCATTGGCTGGCCCTTCGCGTCTTTGTCTAAAGCTGGCGGTAGATTCTGAATTACCCTGAACATCAACGTATTCATAACCCTCAGGGTCGACTTTAATGTTGCCCTTAGTGCCGGTAATTAAAATACTGCCTTTGATTAAGAGTACTTCACCATCAAGCTCATAGACCTGTTGGACGTCGTTCACAGAAACTTTTTCTGCTTCCAAAATGATGGGTTTGTCTTGATCTGCTTTTTCGGCATAAGTAGTCAGACTAGCCCCTAGTAGCGCAAACGCTAATACCAATTTTTGCAATAGCCTCATTGCTGCGCCCCAGGTTGAACACGCTCGATACGCCCCCTTACCTGCCCAGATAAAACCATACTTTGTTCGATGTTGTTAAATGTGCCGCCATCAGTTGAGTGCATCACTGACACCCCTTGCTCTAGCGTAATGGGCTTATCTGTTTTGATAATGTCATCATTAATGAGTACTTTAAAATAAGATGAGCGCGCAAGCATGCGCGGTCTTGCAGGTTCACTTCCTGTAGCAGCTTGTTGCGGTCGAAATATTTCTGCGTTATCAATCAGATCCAAAATTGTTAGGTCGCCATCTAAATGGCCTTTATCTGCTTTGACGGTCACCGGTGACTTCTGAGGCGGGAACAAGCGTATGCGCGGTGTTTCAATATCGATTGAAGCATCATCATCGTAGTGAATCACTTTCTTACCTAGTACGCGATATTTAGTATTGCCAGATTCATCGAGAGCAGATAAGGCTCCATTGTTAATAATATAGTCAGGCTCATGAAGGCGCACCCGTTCAATTGCCGATTTTTCTGCTGGCGTATTTTTCTTGACTAGCCAAAATGTGACAAGGGTGAGTGTGCCCATCAGAATCAAAGGCATCAGACGCAACGATGTACGCCAGATACTCAGTTTGATTTTTTGGGCATTCAGTTCCATTGACAACTGACCTTAAGCGCGCGCCTGAGCAAGTAATTCCTCATATCGGTTTTGCGCCTTCAAGATCAGGTCGCAGACTTCACGTACTGCGCCACAACCACCAGAGCGAGTGGTGACAAAGTGAGCCGTTTCTTTCACGGCATCATGTCCTTGTGCTGGGCATATCTTGAGTCCCGCAGACTTCATCATTTGAAAATCAGGCCAGTCATCGCCCATTACCGCGCAATCAGATGACTTGAGTCCAAGTGATTGCAAAATGTTTTTCAAAGCATCGGCTTTATCTTCAACACCCATGTGTACGTGCTTGATGCCGAGCTCATCGCAACGGGCCAAAACCATTTTGGAGCTGCGTCCTGTAATGATCGCTGTCGGAATGCCTATTTTTTCTAATAACTTGATTCCCAAGCCATCCTGAATATCAAAAGCTTTCAGGGACTCTTTACCGTTTTCACCAATAAAAACTTGGCCATTAGTCAAGACGCCATCAACATCTAAGACGAGAAGCTTGACCATACCAGCGCGATCCCATGCCTGCGGATATTGGCTTAGAGGGTTGGTGTTGTGAGCGTGAAAGGCGGTTGGCATCTGAGTGGGTCAATATTGAATTAAAAATGTAAGGCTTAAATAACCTTGGCAGCAAATAAATCATGGAGATTGAGTGCCCCAAGTAATTCGCCTGCAGGATCGGTTACTACTAAATGATTGATGCGATGCTTTTCCATCATCTCAATAGCTTCCTCTGCCAATAACTCGGGCGGAATCGTGCGTGGCGCTGAAGTAATCGCTTTTTCTAAAGTGAGACCATCTAAGTTAGTACTTTTCTCAAGCAGGCGACGTAAGTCACCATCTGTAAAGATGCCGGCAACTTTGTTTGTATTGTCCAGAGTAATCACCATACCCATGCGCTTGGCAGTCATCTCAAGTAAAGCATCTTGCAGGGAAGCGGAGATTGCAATCTTAGGAGTCTCATCTAAGCTACGCATGACTTCACTGACATGCATAAGCTGTTTGCGACCTAAGCGACCACCTGGGTGTGAGCGCTGAAAATCTTCTGCCTGAAAGCCACGCGCATCTAGCAGGGCAACAGCTAGGGCATCACCCATAGCGAGAGCAGCAGTTGTGCTGGTGGTTGGGGCAAGATTCAGTGGGCAAGCCTCTTTTTCAACGCTCGTGTCTAAATGGGCATCGGCCAACTTTGCCAAAGAGGAATTGGGTGCACCAGTCAGTGCAATCAGTTTTGCTCCTGTACGCTTGACGATAGGGACGATGGTGAGCAGCTCATCAGTCTCACCGGAATTAGAGAGTGCAACAAAGACATCATCACGAGTCACCATACCTAGATCGCCATGACTAGCTTCAGCGGGATGCACAAAAAAAGCGGGGGAGCCTGTGGAGGCAAATGTGGCGGCAATCTTGCGAGCAATATGTCCTGATTTACCAATTCCAGAGACGACGATGCGGCCTTTGCAGGAGTGCAGTAGATCAACTGCCAATACGAGGGCATCAGCGTCCGCACCTTCAAGGCGATCGCGCATAGTATGCAGTGCAGCAGCCTCAATCGTGAGGGTATCGCGTGCAAGCTTTAGGGTTCGGTCACGAGTCTTAGCTATCATGGGGTGAGTATATGCCGTCAGTCCTTCAGTTAACTCTCATCTTGCTGGCCTCCGCAGTGGCCGGGGTAGTTATTTTCCGCTATTTTGGACTACCCCCTATTTTGGGCTATCTGGCCATTGGTGTCCTGATTGGGCCGCACGCCCTTGGTTTGGCCAACGATTCAGCCACAGTCAAGTATTTAGCTGAATTTGGCGTGGTTTTCTTGATGTTCTCCATTGGCCTGGAATTCAACCTCCATAAGCTACGGGCTATGCGGACCATCGTATTTGGCTTAGGCGGTAGTCAGGTCATTTTGACCATGCTACTGGCAGTTCCAGCAAGCCTCTTGATGAACTGGATCTACCCTATTTCCTGGCAGGCTGCTATTGCGCTGGGGGGTGCTCTAGCGATGTCCTCCACGGCTATTGTTACCAAACTCATTTCTGATCGCTCTGAAATTGAAACTGAGCATGGGCGCAACATCATCGGTATTTTGCTCTTTCAGGACTTAGCAGTTGTTTTCCTATTGATTTTGTTGCCTTCGCTTGGCAAGAATCCTGGGGACCTATTTTTAGCATTGACTGCAGCATCCATCAAGATCACGGTAGCTCTGGTACTGATTTTTGTTATTGGCCAAACCCTGATGAGTCGTTGGTTCGGTTTGGTTGCCAAATTGCGGTCACAAGAACTATTCATGCTCAACCTCTTGTTGATTGTTTTGGGGATGGCAGGACTGACTGAGCACTTTGGCTTATCGCTAGCGCTAGGGGCTTTCTTGGCTGGGATGCTCATTGCCGAGACGCCCTATCGCCATCAAGTGGAAGAAGACGTTAAGCCTTTCAAGGATGTGCTTTTGGGCCTCTTCTTTATTACCGTTGGAATGCTACTGGATTTTGAAGTGATTCATCAACAGTGGATGTTAGTTTCAATTTTATTAATTGGCCCATTGATTTTTAAGTTCGGCTTAATTGCTTTATTGTCACGTGCTTTTGGTTCAAGTCCTGGCATCTCTATTCGGACAGGCTTGTGTTTAGCGCAGGCCGGTGAATTCGGTTTTGTGCTCTTAAATCAAATTGATGGTTTGGATTTAATTGATCCCGCTTTGAGTCAGGCAGTGCTGGCAGCTATGCTGCTCTCCATGTTTGGTGCGCCTTTCTTAATTCAATATAGCGATCGTATCGCAATGCGTTTTTCTAGTAACGAATGGTTATTGCAATCGCTGGCACTGACACGTGTTGCGGCAAAAAGTGTCCGTACAGAAAACCATGTGGTCATTTGTGGATTTGGTCGCTCAGGCCAAAGCTTGGCCCGCATGCTCGATCAAGAAAAAATTCCTTACATTGCATTAGACATGGATCCCGATCGCGTAAAGGAAGCTGCCGCTGCTGGAGATAACGTGGTCTATGGTGACGCTAGTCGAGAAAATTATTTGGTAGCTGCCGGCCTTTCAAGAGCAAAGGCAGTGGTGATTACTTATGCGGACACGCCGGCCAGTTTCAAAGTATTACATCAAGTCGAGCACCTGCGTCCTGGCATGACAGTATTGGTGCGCACAAAAGACGATGCAGATTTAGCTAAGTTACAAGCAGCTGGTGCGACCGAGGTGGTGCCAGAGTTGATTGAAGGTAGCTTGATGATGGCGTCTCATGTTTTACTGATCATGGGTGTGCCTATGCGTAAGGTGGTGCGTCGTATTACCGGTGCACGTGAAGCTCGTTATAGTCTTTTGCGCGGCTACTTTCGAGGTGTTAATGATGAGGTTGATACCAAGGAATCGTGGCGCTTGCACTCAGTGACTTTACTGCCTGAGTCAGCGAGTATTGGAAAGACTCTTGAAGAGTTGCACCTTGAAAATGAAGGTGTGAGCGTGCAGGCAGTCAGGCGAAAAGTGGGTGGTTCTGATTACGTTAAATTAGAGCTCACTCCAGGCTTGCGTTTACAAGCCAACGATATCTTAGTGTTGTCAGGCAATTCGGAAGCGACTGATTTAGCCGAATCCAAATTGCTCTGATTACAAATTAATTCTGATCGAATTATTTTTTCTTTTTAGCTGCAACGGGTTGCTTGCGAACCAGTAATGGTGCTAAGTAGTGGCCGGTAAAGCTAGCCGCATTCTTCGCAACTTCCTCGGGCGTACCAGTAGCAATAATCTGCCCACCACCAGCACCCCCTTTAGGCCCTAGGTCAATAATCCAATCGGCAGTTTTGATCACGTCCAAGTTATGTTCAATGATAACGATTGTATTGCCTTGTTTCTTCAGAGTCTGAAGAACAGTGAGCAATAACTGAATATCATGAAAGTGCAAGCCTGTAGTTGGCTCATCTAGGATATAAAGTGTTCTGCCGGTATCGCGTTTGGAAAGCTCTAAAGAAAGTTTGACGCGTTGCGCTTCACCACCAGAG
>JBEGUE010000028.1:0-13368 GCA_041179045.1 Pseudomonadota bacterium | reverse complement strand
GTTTCCGCACTCCCTTTTGAACTATCTGATTTGCGCACAGCACCAAAAGCTAAGGGCTTGCCAGGCTTAATTGCAATCTGCCAAAGATCTAATCTACCTTCAGCAGTAACTGCAGGCTTAATGTGATCCTCTTCGCCAACAGAGACGCCGCCGGATGTAATAATTAAATCGTGATCTTTGCTAGCCTTGCGAAGGGTTTCCTTCGTGGCCTCAAGACTATCAGGAACAATTCCAAAATCAGTGGCATCGCAACCCAAAGATTTGATACACGCCAATAGTGTGTCGCGATTGGAGTTATAGATACCACCTGGTTTGAGTGGCTCACCCGGCAGAGAAAGTTCGTCACCAGTGAAAAATGCAGCAACTCTCACTTTACGTTTGACGGTTAAATGCGTTAAGCCAGCAGAGGCAGCAACTCCAAGCTCCTGGGGTCGGAGATAAGTGCCTGCCGTAAGCGCCACTTTGCCAGCCGTTAGATCCTCACCTCTGCGACGAATCCATTGGCCTGATGTGGGTGCAATATTGACCTGCACTTGGTGGCTTGCCCCTTCCGGAATTGAGCAATCCTCTTGCATCACCACGGCATCTGCGCCCGGAGGAACAGGGGCACCAGTAAAGATTCTGGCAGCAGTACCTGACTCAAGCTGAGTTCCCATTGATCCTGCCGGAATGCGCTGTGCAATTGTGAGTGTTTGACCTGGAGTGTTGGTATCCGCTGTTCGCACTGCATAACCATCCATTGAAGTGTTATCAAGCGGAGGTACATCTACAAGGCTATTGACACTCTGCGCAAGCACACGACCTAAAGCAGATTGCATGGCAAGTGTTTCAGTTTCGCTAACGGGCTTTGCGTGAGAAAGTAAGTGATCTAAAGCCTGCTGAGCAGTCAACATCGGAGGCTTAGTCATGGCAATTGATTTCTGAATTAGTTGGTATGGGTAGTAACGAAGTTTTTAACTTGATTGACATCGGCATCGATATTTTCAACGCGCTGTGGCTTTGATTTGATGTCCTTGAATGCTGGTGGGCATTCTGCTGGACGCCCTAATGCTATTTCAATAGTTTCTTCAAACTTAATTGGTAAAGCAGTTTCCAAAACAATCATTGGAATACCCGCCTGCAAATGCTCTCGAGCAACCTTCACGCCATCCGCTGTATGTGTATCAATCATCACACCATACTGCGCATCAATATTACGAATTGTTTCTAGGCGATTTTCATGGGTGCTTCGACCAGATTGAAATCCATACTGCGCAATCTCTTTAAAGACGGTATCTTTAGAAATATCAAAGCCACCAGCTTGATCGACTTGCTTAAACATAGCTGCAGTAGCCTTGCCGTCCTTGCCCATGAAATCAAATACAAAGCGCTCAAAGTTACTCGCCTTAGAGATGTCCATAGACGGGCTAGAGGTATGCAAAGTTTCAGCAGACTTACGTGCACGATAGACACCGGTACGAAAGAACTCATCGAGAACATCATTCTCATTCGTGGCGGCAATCAAATGTGCAATTGGCAAACCCATCATGCGGGCAATATGACCAGCGCAAATATTGCCAAAGTTACCTGAAGGCACTGTGAATGACACTTTTTCATCGCTAGATTTTGTAGCCAGTAGATAGCCCTGGAAGTAATACACCACCTGAGCAACTACACGACCCCAGTTAATAGAGTTAACAGTACCAATTTGGTGATTCGCTTTGAAGCTATGGTCATTACTCACTGCTTTAACAATATCCTGGCAATCATCAAATACACCAGCAACTGCTAAGTTAAAGATATTGGGGTCTTGCAGAGAATACATTTGGGCAGACTGAAATGAGCTCATCTTGCCACGTGGTGAAAGCATGAATACCTTTACACCCTCTTTGCCACGCATTGCGTATTCTGCAGCACTACCAGTATCTCCGGATGTCGCGCCCAAAATATTCAGCTTCTGACCATTCTTCTTTAAAGCGTATTCGAATAGATTGCCGAGCAACTGCATCGCCATATCTTTAAATGCTAATGTGGGCCCATTGGACAGACTGAGCAAGCCAATTCGTGTACCCTGCTCTTCACCCAACCAATGTAATGGCGTGATGTCTTTGGCATTATCTTCAGGGCGGCCATTACTGTAGACCTGTTCTGTATAGGTCTTACGCAATAGAGCACGCAGGTCCGCCTCAGGAATGTCGTCGCAATAAAGACTTAAGACTTCATAAGCGAGATCAGCATAGGACATACCACGCCAAGCATCTAACTGGGCTTTAGTCACTTGCGGATACTCAGTTGGCAGATATAAGCCGCCATCTGGCGCTAATCCGCCAAGCAGAATTTCTAAAAAGGATTGCTGTGGGCTATTGCCCCGGGTTGATTGGTAACGCATGTATTTGTATTAGGACAGATTTTCTAAACGGATCTTCACAACTTCACCGGCAACAGTTTTCAGATTCTGAATTTCCCCAATTGCTGCCAGCATGTGCTTTTCTTTAGTCTCATGGGTGAGTGCAACTAAATCAGTTTGACTTTCGCCTTCGTCGGCCTCTTTTTGCAAGAGGGCATCAATCGAGATGCTATGAGCCGCCAAGATCTTGGTAATGTCAGCTAACACACCAGCTTGATCTGCTACGCGCAAACGCAAGTAATAGCTGGTGGTAATTTCACCCATTGGCAATACTGCAATATCACGCACCGCATCTGGCTGGAAAGCGAGATAAGGGACACGACTCTCTGGGCTTGCGCCCAATAAACGAGTGATATCCACCAAGTCTGCAATCACAGCAGAGGCAGTTGGCTCTGAGCCTGCGCCTTTACCGTAATACAGCGTAGTACCTACAGCATCACCGAATACCTGAACAGCGTTCATGGCACCCTCAACGTTTGCAATCAGGCGCTTAGTCGGAATCAAGGTTGGGTGCACGCGTAATTCAACACCAGTGCTTGTCTTTTTGGCAATACCAAGCAACTTGATGCGATAACCCAATTGCTCAGCGTACTTAATATCAATGGCATCTAACTTGGTAATACCCTCAACATGCGCCTTGTCAAATTGCATTGGAATACCAAATGCAATTGCACTCATGATGGTTGCCTTGTGGGCAGCATCTACACCCTCAATGTCAAACGTAGGATCTGCTTCTGCGTAACCCAAACGCTGAGCTTCTTTCAAGACCGTTGCAAAGTCTGAGCCTTTGTCGCGCATCTCAGAAAGAATGAAATTGGTTGTACCGTTGATGATGCCAGCGATCCACTCAATGCGGTTTGCAGTCAAACCTTCGCGAAGCGCTTTGATAATTGGAATACCGCCAGCAACAGCCGCTTCAAACGCGACCATCACGCCCTTTTCATGAGCAGCCTTGAATATCTCATTACCATGCACAGCAATCAAAGCTTTATTGGCTGTGACGACATGCTTACCAGCGGCAATTGCCTCGAGCACTAAATCTTTAGCAATACCATAGCCACCAATTAACTCAACAACGATATCGATTTCAGGATTATTAATTACGGCACGCGCATCGCTCACCACTTGGGCATGATCTTTTACCAACTCTTTAGCACGCTCTACATTGAGGTCAGCAACAGTATTGATGCGAATACCACGACCAGCGCGACGGGTGATTTCATCCTGGTTGCGCTCGAGAACAGTAAATACACCACCACCTACAGTGCCAATGCCTAATAGACCTACTTGAATCGGTTTCATGATGCCTTTGTTGCTGTTGAGTTAGCCGCTTTACGGCTATGTTTTTGACGATAACGCTCCAAGAAGCGTGCCAGACGACCAATGGCCTCTTTCAGCACATCCTCATGGGGTAAGAACACTACACGGAAGTGATCTGACTTGACCCAGTTAAAACCGGAGCCTTGCACCAGTAATACTTTTTCTTCTTTCAGAAGATCGGCTACAAATTGCTGATCATCTTCAATCGGGTACATCTCAGAATCGAGTTTTGGGAATAGATACAAGGCAGACTTTGGCTTAACGCAAGTCACGCCCGGAATTGCGGTTATGAGCTTCCAGGCGAGATCGCGTTGTTTTGCCAGGCGGCCACCTTCAGCCACTAGGTCATTAATGCTTTGATAGCCGCCCAAAGCTGTCTGAATAGCGTACTGGCCTGGCACGTTGGCACACAGGCGCATTGAGGACAGCATATTGAGACCTTCGATGTAATCTCGAATCATCTCTTTATCTCCAGAAACTACCATCCAGCCAGCACGGTAGCCGCAAGAGCGATAGTTTTTGGATAAACCATTGAAGGTGATAGTGACTACGTCAGTGGATAGGGATGCCAAAGAGACATGCTTCTCTTGGTCGTACAGCATCTTGTCGTAAATCTCATCGGCAAACAGAATCAAGTCGTGCTCGCGGGCAATCGCGGTTAACTCTGTCAACACTTCCTTGGAATAAATAGCCCCCGTTGGATTGTTCGGATTTATCACCACAATCGCTTTGGTACGCGGTGTAATCTTTTTACGGAGATCCGCTAAATCTGGCGCCCACTCCTTTGACTCATCACACAAGTAATGCACTGGAGTGCCGCCAGATAGACTTACCGCAGCCGTCCACAAGGGGTAATCCGGAGCTGGTACCAGCACTTCATCATCGTTGTTGAGCAATGCGTTCATTGCGAGAACAATTAGTTCAGAAACCCCATTACCGGTGTAGATGTCATCCAAAGTAACGCCCTGAATGCCTTTTTCCTGGCAATATTGCATGATGGCTTTACGGGCCGCAAAAATTCCCTTGGAATCGGAGTACGCTGAGGCATTACCCAAATTACGGATCATGTCCAACTGAATCTCTTCTGGAGGATCAAATCCAAAAACACCCACATTGCCGATGTTTAATTTGATAATTTTGTGACCCTCTTCTTCCATGCGCTGAGCGAGCTCCAGCACGGGTCCACGAATGTCATAACAGACGTGATTGAGTTTTTCGGACTTTAGGATCGGTTTCACAATAAATTAAAGGATAAGTTCTTGAAATCTAGGAAAAAACAGCTGGCTATAATCAGCACAATTATGACAGAGAGTCCATGTGAAGCTTCAATCTGACCCCCATTCCGGAGCCAATACGATCACCGGTTACGGCGATGGCTACATCGAGATCAATAAGATCCCCTATAGTCACGCGGTTTTACTGAGCTCTGACGGTGAAATCCTGGAATGGGCCGTAAAGTCCTTCGAGGAGCTGAGTTCATCCGATTTCGCTCAAATGACCTCCCTGAAGCCTGAATTAATCATTATTGGCACCGGTAAACGCCAACGCTTCCCCAAGCCTGAGCTTTTAAAAACCCTCATTGAAGCAAAGCTCGGCTTTGAAATCATGGATTCTCAGGCAGCTTGTCGCACCTACAACATTCTTGTCGGCGAAGGTCGCCAAGTCCTACTCGCCCTGATTGTGGAAGCCGTCTAATGCAATTTGGCCAAATTCGGCAGTCAAGCACCCTCAACCCAGTCAGTATTTTGATACTGGTTTTGATCTACGCCCTACTGTGGTTTGGCACATTAAATTTCCGTCACCTCATTCCGTCAGATGAGGGACGTTACGCTGAGATTGCTCGTGAGATGCTCGTCACTGGAGATTGGGTGACTCCTCGCTACAACGGTTACAAGTATTTTGAAAAACCCCCTTTACAAATTTGGGCTACCGCTACCGCCTTCAATCTTTTTGGAATTGGTGATTGGCAAGCGCGCTTGTGGACTGCGCTCACTGGATTTTTAACGATTGTATTTATTGGATTTACTGGCGCGCGCATCTACAGCGCACGAGCAGGCTGGTTAGCTGCCATCGCTTTAGCCTCGAGCCCAATGTGGGTGATTGGTGGACACATCAACTCACTCGACATGGGATTGTCGGCATTTTTGGTTGCCGCGCTTTGCAGTCTTTTATTGGCACAAACCTCTCGTAACTCGAGCAACACTAGAGGGTGGATGTGGGCCTGCTGGGCCTTTATGGCTCTAGCGACCTTATCCAAAGGTGTTATTGGGCTTGCGATCCCCGGTATGGTGTTTGCTGTTTATTCGATTACTGCATGGGACTGGAAAATCTGGAAGCGATTGCACATTATTAGCGGCACAATTTTATTTTTAGCGATTACTGCACCTTGGTTTGTTCTAGTGGCGCAACGCAATCCAGAGTTTTTGGAGTTCTTCTTTATTCATGAACACCTACAACGATTTACGCAAACATCTCACAGCCGCACTGGTCCGATTTATTACTTCATACCACTTTTACTAATCGGCTTTTTGCCATGGATTGCACAGATCCCCGGGGCGCTTGCTCAGGCTTGGCAAGAGCGCAATCGCGAGTTCTCTAGCGGCTGGTTACTTACCTGTTGGTTTGCAGTCATCATGGGATTTTTTAGCGTCTCTCAATCGAAATTGCCGGGCTACATTATTCCCGTCTTTCCGGCACTAGCAATGCTTGTTGGTCATCGCTTAGATCGTAATCTGGGTTTTAGTAACTCACTCTCCTTGCCTTGGAAATTACAAGCACTCTTCTTTGCAATCTTGGGTGGTGTTGGTTTTTTCTTTTTAGGCGAAGTCGGCAAACAGGCGCGGCCTGATGAAATTGAGTCCTATGCGCAATACATTTATTGGATAGTTGCCGCGCTGATTACCTTAATTGTCTTTAGCCTTCTCACAGTCATGCAAAGCAAGCGTCATGGTTTAAGCAGCATTACTAGCTTTGCTGGTGGATTTTTTCTCTGCGCACTGATTGCCGGAACAGGCCATGAAACTCTGGGTCGCGCAGTATCCGGTATTGATTTAGTTAAGAAAGTGAAACCAGGCATTCCGGAAAAAGTGAATTTTTATTCCGTGAGAATTCTAGATCACACAGTGCCGTTCTATCTTGGCAGAACCATGATCATGGTGGAGTCTCCGGATGAGCTTGAGTTTGGCGTGAAGCAGGAGCCTGAGTTGTGGATCCCCACCTTTGCTGCATTTATCGAACGCTGGAAAGAAGACCCAAGCGCTTACGCCATGATGGTTCCAGAGCAATACATCGAGCTGCAGAAACTCAATGTACCAATGCAAGAAGTAGGTAGAGATTCTCGGCGCGTGATTGTTAAGCACCCGGATTCACAAAGCAGCTCCGCACAATCAGTTTTTAAGGTTCGCCATGCCAACTACTGAAAACGCCCTTCCCTTCATTCCTTTTACGCGCCCACACTTCAATCAAGAAACGATTGATGCGGTTGCCGAGGTTTTGCGTTCTGGTTGGGTTACCTCAGGTCCAAAGTTAGCTGAATTCGAGGCCGCCTTGAGTAACTATTTCGGTGGTCGCCCTGTACGTTGTTTTGCCAATGGCACTGCCACTATGAAAATCGCGCTGCAGGTATCTGGCATTGGGGCTGGGGATGAAGTCATCACTACTCCCATTTCTTGGGTAGCTACTTCGAATGTGATTCTGAGCGTGGGTGCAACACCTGTGTTTGTAGACATTGACCCCATCACACGCAACATTGATTTAAATAAGATAGCCGCAGCCATTACACCGAAGACTCGGGCCATCATGCCGGTATATCTAGCTGGGCTGCCTGTCAATATGGACCAACTCTATGACTTGGCAAAGCAATACAAGCTGCGCGTGATTGAAGACGCAGCGCAAGCATTTGGATCCCAGTGGAAAGGTCAAAAGATTGGCAGCATTGGTGATCTCGTGAGCTTTAGTTTTCAAGCAAATAAAAACTTATCCACTGTTGAAGGTGGCTGCCTTGTTCTGAACAATTCTGATGAAGGAAAGCTCGCAGAAAAGTTTCGTCTTCAAGGCCTTACACGCCAAGGTATGGATGGCATGGATGTTGATGTACTGGGTGGCAAAGATAATTTGACTGATGTAAATGCAGTCATTGGTCTGCATCAACTCAAACAGTTGCCAGCGTTTCAGGCGCGCAGAACTGCTTTGGCCAGAATGTACTTTGATGCGATTCGAAGTGAAATGAAATCTCACGGCTTAGATAGTCTCAATCTAGAACTGCCTGTAGAAAACTTTACTGATAGCAACTGGCATATGTTCCAAGTTGTACTGCCGCTTGAGCAATTGAATGTGGATCGCGCGCAGGTGATGACTGAACTTAAAGATCTGGGTATTGGAACTGGTGTTCATTACCCCGCTATTACTGGATTCACGCTTTATCAAAAGCTGGGCTATAAAACTGAGGCCACCCCAGTAGCAAAGCGCATTGGTCGTTGCATTTTGACCCTCCCCCTTTTTCCAGGCATGGTAGATGAAGATATTGGCCGTATAGCCAAGGGTTTGACTGGAATTCTGAACAAACATCGCAAAAACTAGTGCCGAGAGCGGAATCAGGCAAAATTGCAGCATGACTGCAAATTTAGCTACCCAAGCCTGCAATCCGACACTCAGCATTGTCATTCCTGTTTATAACGAGGAAGACGGTCTTCAAGCACTCTTTGATCGCTTATATCCCGCACTAGATGTAGTGGCCAGCAAGCGCAATATTGCTTATGAAGTGGTGTTTGTGAATGATGGCAGCAAAGATCGCTCTGTCGGCATCCTAGCCAAGCAAGTTGAGCTGCGTCCAGATGTCACACGTGCCGTGTTATTTCATAGTAACTTTGGTCAACACATGGCGATCATGGCTGGCTTTGAATACTCCCGCGGCGAATACATCATCACACTCGACGCTGACCTGCAGAATCCACCGGAAGAAATCGATGCCTTGGTAAATGAATTACTTCAAGGTCATGATTACGTTGGTACTATTCGCGCCGATCGTCGCGATAGCTTCTTCAGAAAATTTGCTTCACGCGCCATGAATCATTTGCGTCAGAAAATCACACGGATTACTATGACTGATCAAGGCTGCATGTTGCGTGGCTATAGCCGTCGTATTGTTGATCTCGTACGTCAGTGCGATGAGAGCAACACTTTTATTCCGGCACTGGCTTATACCTTCGCATCCAACCCAACTGAAATTACTGTCAAGCATGAAGAACGTTTTGCTGGTGAGTCCAAGTACAGCCTCTATCAACTCATTCGCCTGAACTTTGATTTAGTGACCGGCTTCTCTGTCATGCCTTTGCAGATTTTCTCGATTTTGGGCATGTTGCTAGCAATGGCTGCGGGTAGCCTGTTTATCTACCTGCTGGTTCGTCGCTTTGTGCTCGGCGCTGAAGTGGAAGGCGTATTTACATTGTTCGCTCTCACCTTCTTCCTGATTGGCGTGATGCTTTTTGGTCTTGGTCTACTCGGTGAGTACATTGGCCGCATCTACCAACAAGTTCGCGAACGTCCACGCTATGTTGTGCAAACTGTTTTAGAGAAAAAATAATTGCACGCAGTCGTCTTTGCTTATCACGATGTTGGCGTTAACTGCCTTAAGGCATTGCTAGGTGCTGGTATTCAGATTGATCTGGTGGTTACCCATCAAGATGATCCCAATGAGAATGTCTGGTTTGGGAGCGTTGCGAAACTATGTCAGGATCAACAGCTTCCTTACATCACGCCAGATGCCAATCAGTTGATCGATCTAGTACCGCAACTTCAAAAGCTAGCTCCCGATTACCTTTTCTCGTTTTACTATCGCCACATGATTCCAGTAGAACTCTTGGCCTGCGCCAAGATTGGCGCCCTGAATATGCACGGCTCACTTCTACCAAAGTTCCGTGGACGGGCGCCTGTTAACTGGGCCATCTTGCACGGTGCAACAGAAACTGGTGCGACCTTGCATATGATGGAAGTGAAACCAGATGCGGGTGACATTGTGGGGCAGTCGGCCGTCTCGATTGGGCCTAACGAAACCGCCACTGATGTCTTTGGCAAAGTCAGCCAGGCAGCTGTCACGGTAATAAACCAGGTCCTCCCGGAGCTTATTCAAGGTCACATCCCTAGAAAACCCAATAATCTGGCTCAGGGAAGCTATTTTGGAGGCCGTAAGCCTGCCGATGGACAAATTCTGTGGCATCAGACGGCCCAGCAGGTTCACAACCTCGTGAGGGCCGTTGCGCCGCCTTATCCTGGCGCTTTTACAGACTGGCAAGGTCAGCGTAGGATCGTGGCTCGCACCAGCCTAGAAGGCCCATTTCCGAGGCAGCTAGATCTTCAGGCTCCCGGCATCCAAGTGGTTGATAATCAGGTATTCGGCGTTTGTGGCGACCAAAGAGCGGTAGAAATACTCGACTGGTTCCCAGCAAGTAGCTAACTCATTTAAAAGTAGCACTCTTTAGATTAAAAAACGAGGCAGTAAAGATGAAAAAAGTACTCATTCTTGGCGTGAACGGCTTTATTGGCCATCACCTTTCAAAGCGCATCCTAGAGACAACCGATTGGCATGTCTATGGTATGGATATGCAAAATGATCGCCTCGGTGATTTAGTAAACCATCCCCGCATGCACTTTTTTGAAGGCGATATCACCATCAATAAAGAGTGGGTTGAGTATCATATCCGTAAGTGCGATGTCATTCTGCCTCTAGTAGCGATTGCTACGCCGGCGACTTATGTTCAGCAGCCGCTTAAAGTATTCGAGCTCGACTTTGAAGCTAATTTACCAATCGTGCGCTCAGCAGTTAAATATAAAAAGCATTTGGTCTTTCCATCCACATCTGAAGTCTATGGCATGTGCGAGGATGGTGAATTTGATCCAGCTCAGTCGAATATGGTTTACGGTCCAATCAATAAGCCACGCTGGATCTATGCCTGCTCCAAGCAATTGATGGATCGTGTGATCTGGGGTTACGGTATGGAAGGTTTGCGCTTTACCCTCTTTCGCCCATTTAACTGGATTGGCCCTGGACTCGATAGCATCTACACACCAAAAGAAGGTTCTTCCCGTGTCGTAACTCAGTTCCTGGGTCATATTGTTCGCGGCGAACCCATCAACGTAGTTGATGGTGGTGCACAAAAACGTGCCTTTACTTATATCGATGAGGGCATTGACGCCTTAATGCGCATCATCGACAACAAAGATGGCGTTGCTGATGGCAAGATTTATAACATCGGCAATCCAAAGAACTATCACTCCATTCGTGAGCTCGCTAATCAGATGCTTGATATCGCCCGCAGTATTCCAGAGTACGCAAAGATGGCGAATGAAGTGAAAATCGTTGAAACCACTTCTGGCGCTTACTATGGCGAAGGCTATCAGGATGTTCAGAACCGTGTTCCTGCAATTGATAACACGATGACTGAATTAGGCTGGAAGCCAACAATCAATATGGGCGATGCGCTAAAGAATATTTTCGAAGCTTATCGTCATGACGTGGAAAACGCACGTCATTTGGTTGATAAAGAATAAGTGAAGGACATTTAGGGCTTCATGGCTAAGATTGCACTTAAGGTAGATGTTGATACTCTGCGCGGGACCAAAGAAGGCGTCCCCAACCTAGCGCGTACGCTTGAGCGCTTTGGCCTAAAAGCCACTTTCCTGTTTAGCTTAGGCCCCGACCACACTGGCTGGGCACTTAAGCGAGTCTTTAGACCGGGGTTTCTAAAGAAGGTCAGTCGCACGTCCGTTGTTGAGCACTACGGAATTAAGACTTTGCTTTACGGTGTCCTTCTTCCAGGTCCAGATATTGGCAAACAAGCGGCTACTGAAATGCGTGCCATAGATGCAGCTGGTCATGAGACTGGTATTCACACTTGGGATCACGTAGCTTGGCAAGATGCTGTGCGTCATCGCGATACCCAATGGACTAAAGCGCAGATGCAAAAAAGCTGGGATCGTTTCGTAGAGATCTTTGGTCACCCACCAGTCACTTATGGTGCTGCTGGCTGGCAAATGAATGAGGCTGCTTTTGAGCAACTCGATCAATGGGGTATCAAATACTCTTCCGATGGCAGGGCAGAACCTAACTTGATGCCCTACCGTTTTGAATTACCTTCCGGCAAAGCAAAGCACGTGCAATATCCAACTACCCTACCAACTTTTGATGAGTTGATTGGCATAGATGATGCCGATGAATTTGGAGCTGTAAAAAAACTGCTTGAGATCACCCAAAGCAATCCGAATGATCAGGTCTTTACGCTGCACGCAGAGCTTGAGGGTCAAAAGCTACTTCCTGCCTTTGAGCAACTATTAGCTGGATGGCTAAACCAAGGGCATGACCTCGTCACCATGGGTCAGCTTCATCAATCTTGGGAAGCTACCAAGCAACTAGATAAAATAGCTATACAGCCCGTCACTTGGGGGGAAATTCCTAACCGAAGTGGCGAGCTGATTTTGCAAGCCGTATAAGTAATATCGTAGCAATCAACATGAAGAATACGTAGTACAAAAGTTAATTAAGAGAGCCTCATCATGACAGTAGAAATTGGTAAGCCAATGCCCCAATGCGCAATCCCGGCAACATCAGGATTGACCTTTACCCCAGAATCAGCCAAAGGCAAAAAATTGGTTGTCTACTTTTATCCAAAAGATATGACTCCAGGCTGCACCGCGGAGTCTGGTGAATTTAGAGACAACATTGATGCCTTCACCAAAGCCAATACTCTAATCGTTGGCGTATCTCGAGATAACCTCAAATCTCACGACAACTTCCGAAGCAAACTAGAGCTGCCATTTGAGCTCGTTGCCGACACCGAAGAAATCCTATGCCAACTCTTTGGCGTCATGAAAATGAAAAACATGTATGGCAAACAAGTTCGTGGCGTAGAGCGCAGCACCTTCCTCTTTGACTCTTCAGGGAAGCTGGTAAAAGAGTGGCGTGGCCTTAAGGTTCCTGGACATGTGACAGAGGTATTACAAGCAGCCCAAGCAGCTAATTAATTTTTAAATTAATTTAATCTGGGGTACTTGCAAAGCCCAAAATTTGGGGTAAAGTAGTTCTTATGCACCGTAAACGACGGGAAAGTCTCACAATCCGTTTGACTCATCAGCCTGAATACTTAAGAGCAGGCTCGGTAAACAACCCCCGCCGTTTTACAGATCGTTTTACACCCAGTTTCGTTATAAACCGTCATTGCAATCCGCTTGACGGTTTTTTCTTTTAGGAGAGTCTGCATGCCATTGCCCCCAATCCCAACTCAAATTGCCGGCCAAATAAAAATTAGCAGCAAGGACACCCCGAATTTAAAGAAACGTCCTGCGCCAGCAAAGACTGTTGCGATAGATAGCCATGTGCCAGATTGGGCAACGGATGCAGAGGAAGATCTTTCTGCTGCTGAAATAGCGCTCGAGAAAATTAAAAGTGATCACAACCCAGCAGTTGCGCGTAGTGCGCGCAGTGATAACAAGATAGTACATGTTCCAGAAAAACCAAAACGCATGATTCGTACGGGTCCGCCGAGTCTATTTGTCTTGGATACCAATGTACTAATGCATGATCCAAGCTCTCTGTTCCGCTTCTCTGAGCATGATCTCTTCTTGCCGATGACTACTCTTGAGGAGCTGGACAACCATAAGAAGGGTATGAC
>JBEGUE010000027.1:0-6461 GCA_041179045.1 Pseudomonadota bacterium | reverse complement strand
GATCTACTGTTTTGCCATCGGTATTGACCCAAACGAGCTGAACTCGACTACTTTCACGACCAACAGCAATGCGTAGTTGGCGCATTAAAAATAGAGCCTCGAGACAAGATTCATCTTTAATAGTGCATTCCCCAGCCGGCCTTGCCACTAGCAAAGTCCACTTTCCATTAAAAGGAATATCAAACCAAGCGGGATTCATCTCCTGTACAGGCTGAACTAGGGTTCCAAAGTTAGTCTTTCCACCCTCTGGCTTGAAAACGTAATACGCCAAGTAAGAGGCAATCACTGGAGCCGCGCAAGCTAGCAACAATAGCAGCATCTGAATACGTCCACGTCGAGTTTGCGCGTTGATCACAGATGCATCTGCTTGTGATGCTGGAATCAATAATTCTTTATCACTCACCCTCTATCTCCATTCACAGCAAGCTCTCGCCGATATTTCATGAGCCCATTAATGAGCCAAAATAAAAATCCAGTCAATGCCAAAGCAAACCACTGGAATGCATAAGCATAATGGCGATCGACTCCGTTTGTTGGGGAGGGCCAATTTCTTAGCAAACCATCCTCTTTCGGAGAGCCGGACTCTCGAACAATGAATGGAAGTTGCTTCCATTCATGGCTTTGAGCCTCATGACCTAGATCGAAATTTTGCTCAATCCGAGGTCTTGCTTGCGTGGCATCCTTTTTCCCCAGTTCATAAACCCTTCCAGGATGAGGGAATGCAATCCCCTCAACAGTCACCACTTCACCCAGCGTTTTAATTGGAGGTAAATCAATACGATTCTCATTATTACGAGGAGCCCATCCCCGATTGACCCAAAGTACAAGTTCTTGGCCATCTCATTTCAAAGGCATCATGACATAAAAACCGGATTGTCCTGCAGCGCCAGTACCACCCTCTGGAATGGGGCGAGGGCGGTTATCCAGCCAAATCGCCTCATCTTGAATAAAACGTCCACGAGCTAGAATTCGGCGCTCTGTGGCCTGCTCTAGGGTCAAGCTATCGGCATTCGCATTCAGAATGGGCATTTGCAGTCTTGCAATTAAGGATTCACCTAAGCGAATCTTTTGCTCTGCTCGATTTAACTGCCAAATACCAGCGCCGCAGCCAACCAAAATCACCACAAGAGCTGATAATGTAGCGACTATACGACTAGTAATTAAGCTAGAAAAAATATTCACAAGGGTACTTTGAGATGAAATGGGTTATTCCAATTGCACTGCTAATCATTTTTGTGAGCTTAGGCTCAGCACTTTATTTCATGATGAAAGACAAGGGTCGCAGCTCAAGAATGGTTCAGTCGCTGATGTTGCGCATTGGACTATCAATCGTACTATTCCTGGGGATTCTGATTGCCCACTACTTTGGCTACATTGAAGCTACTGGTGTGCGAGTAGGAACAAACTAAGCTTCCTGCAAAAAATAAATAAGGACTTAAAACAAATCGGGGCTCAACGCCCCGATTTTTATTTCCTTACATCCAGTAAACAGCGATGTACAGACCCAACCAAACTACGTCAACGAAGTGCCAATACCAAGCAGCACCTTCGAAAGCAAAATGATTTTCAGCAGTAAAGTCGCCACGCATCATGCGACGGAGAACAATCGCCAACATCAAGCCACCAAGGAATACATGGAAACCATGGAAACCAGTCAACATAAAGAAAGTTGAGCCGTAGATACCTGACGTTAACTTTAAATTTAAGTCAGTGTAAGCATGATAGTACTCATACACCTGAAAGCCTAAAAAGATAATGCCCAGAATAACTGTCGCTGCTAAGCCATTAATGGCTTTCTTCATGTGGTTTTCACGAATCGCATGGTGAGCGTAAGTTACTGTCACGCCAGAAGTCAGGAGCAATAGAGTATTAATTGTTGGAATCGGCCATGGACCCATAGTAGTAAATTTCTCTACTAAACCGGCAGGACCATCATTAGGCCAAACAGCTTGAAAATCAGGCCAAAGTAATTTGCTTTCTACATCACCCATCCAAGGCATCGCAATATTACGCGCATAGAACAACGCAGCAAAGAAAGCGCCGAAGAACATAATCTCCGAGAAAATAAACCAAGCCATAGACCAACGATAAGAAATATCTACGTTGATACCATTCTTACCAGAGTTAGACTCAGCAATAGTGTCCCCAAACCAGTTATACAAAACAAATATCACCCAAAGTACACCGATCGCAGTTACTGGACCGCCCCAGGCTGCGTGGTTTACCCAGCCAGACATACCAGCGCCGAAAGCAAGCAAACCTAAAGCTGCCGAAGCTGGATGACTAGATAGTCCAGGAACGAAATAGTAAGGGGTTGAATTGGATGACATCTTATTCTCTCTATTCAATCAAAAAATAATCAATGGGACACAACTGCTTTAACTATCAAAAGGAGTACGCCCATAAAAACCAAGGCACCTAAAACTCCTGCAATAACAATGTGGACAAAACTTAATGAAGCAACATCTTCCTGCAAACCTGATTTCTTACGCACACCTAAAAAAGCCCACAAAACCGCGATCATGGATTTCGCAAATGAACTTTTCTTACTCATGATGCTGATTTAGATTTAGGTGTTGTTGAACCCGCTGGCTGTTGGCCAACACCCAGTTCAAAAAAGGTATATGACAAAGTGATTGTTTTCACATCGGCAGGTAAGCCGGCATCAATCACAAACACTACTGGCATCTTCTTCATTTCATGAGAAGCTAAAGTTTGCTGCTGAAAACAAAAACATTCTAATTTGGTAAAGAACTCCATGGCGCTTTTAGGCGCATAGCTTGGAATAGCTTGAGCCTCAACAGAGCGACTTAGATTATTGGTAACCTCGTAAACAATCTCGGTCATTTCACCTGGGTGCACTTCCAAGAAGTTTTTTACTGGGCGAAAGGTAAAGGGGCCGCGGCTATTGGAATCAAACTCAATAGTCACCTTACGAGAATAATCAACCTGAGTATTGCCAACCTTATTTGCACTGTAAGCACGAATACCATAGTCATTCTTGCTAGTGACCACGTTAATGCCGGTCACTTCACACAAAGCCTTATACATTGGCACTAATGCATAACCAAAACCAAACATCATGACTGAAGCTATCAAAAGCTTCAGCAAGATTTGGCGATTAATGGAGGCAATAGCAGACATGAGTATTCGGCGGGTCTTAACCCAATAAGCCCCGTTTAATCAGGATGCCTAGAAAGAACACGAGAACGACACTTAAAAGTACAAAGCCCAATCTGCGATTACTGGCAGATTGGGATTTGTGTGCGGCTACTTTAGATTCCTGCAGCATTTAATTCTGCAGCAGTTGGAGGCGTTTCAAATGTATGGTGTGGTGCTGGCGATGGCACTGTCCACTCCAACCCTTTGGCGCCGTCCCACGGCTTCATTGAAGCTTTTACACCCTTGCCGTTGTAAGCAGGCAGAACAACAAACAACAAGAAGTAAACCTGAGACAAACCAAATCCGAGTGCGCCAATAGATGCGATCGTATTAAAGTCAGCAAATTGTGTTGGGTAGTCAGCATAACGACGCGGCATACCTGCTAAGCCCAGGAAGTGCATTGGGAAGAAAGTGATGTTAAAGAAAATCATGGAAGTCCAGAAGTGGATCTTGCCGCGAGTTTCATTAGCCATGTAGCCAGTCCACTTCGGACACCAGTAGTAGAAACCAGCAAACATCGCAAACAATGAGCCTGCTACTAAAACATAGTGAAAGTGAGCAACAACGTAATACGTATCTTGCAAGCCAATATCAATTGGTGCCATCGCCAGAATTAATCCAGTGAAGCCACCCATGGTGAATACGAAAATAAATCCTACTGACCACAACATTGGAGTTTCAAAGGTCATAGAACCTTTCCACATCGTTGCAACCCAGTTAAAGATCTTTACGCCTGTTGGAACTGCAATCAACATCGTTGCATACATAAAGAATAGTTGGCCAGTGACAGGCATACCAGTTGCAAACATGTGGTGAGCCCAAACGATGAATGACAAGATCGCAATGGATGCAGTTGCATAAACCATGGAGCTATAACCAAACAACGTTTTTCTTGAGAAAGCAGGGATGATTTCGCTCACGATTCCGAAGGCCGGAAGAATCATGATGTAAACCTCTGGATGACCAAAGAACCAGAAAATGTGCTGGAACATAATTGGATCGCCGCCGCCAGCTGCGTTAAAGAAAGAAGTACCGAAGTGACGATCTGTCAAAACCATAGTGATCGCACCTGCTAATACTGGCATAACAGCGATTAACAAGTATGCAGTGATCAACCATGTCCAGCAGAACATCGGCATCTTCATCAAAGTCATACCAGGAGCACGCATGTTCAAGATGGTTACGATGATGTTAATCGAGCCCATGATGGAAGAAGCGCCTAACAGGTGTAATGCAAAGATGGCCATATCTAAACCCGGGCCCATCTGTGATGTCAGTGGAGCATATAAAGTCCAACCGCCAGCAGGAGCGCCACCAGGGGCTAAGAATGAACCAAACAACAAACAAGCAGCCACTGGCAAAATCCAGAAACTAAAGTTGTTCATACGCGCGAAAGCCATATCGGATGCGCCGATTTGAACGGGAATCATCCAGTTCGCAAATCCAACGAAAGCCGGCATGATGGCGCCGAACACCATCACCAAACCGTGCATAGTGGTTAGCTGGTTGAAGAACTCAGGACGTAAGAATTGCAGACCCGGCTGGAACAGCTCCAAACGAATACCCAGAGCCATTACGCCACCAGCTAATAAGCTGACAAACGAGAAAATCAGGTACATCGTCCCGATATCTTTATGGTTAGTTGCAAACAACCAACGGCGCCAGCCATGTGGCGTATGGTCATCATGCGCATGGTCGTGTGCGTGATCGTGGGTAGTTGAAATGGTGCTCATGGATTACTCCGGTTTAGTTTGATCTGTATAAATTCTTGAAAAATTACTTGCCAGCACGTGCAGAGACGATATCTTGGGTCTGGATCACTTCGCCCGTTTTATTGCCCCATGCATTGCGGGTATAGGTCATTACTGCGGCAATATCGCCATCAGAAATTACGCCAGCCCACTTCGGCATTGCACCCTTGCCATTAATTAGGATGTCGTATTGAGCCGCTTTTGGTCCAAGTACCATTTTGCTTCCATCTAGTGCCGGGAAAGCGCCTGCACCTTTACCGTTTGGCTGGTGGCATGCAGCGCAATTGGATGCATATACCTTGGCGCCACGGTCTTTCTGCTCATCCAAGGCGTAAACCTTAGATGGATCATCCGAAGCAGAACCCATCTCTTTTTTCTTCTCTGCCACCCACTTGGCGTAGTCCTCTTGAGAAACTACTCTGACTACGATCGGCATAAAAGCATGTTGTGCGCCGCATAGCTCGGAACATTGGCCACGGTAAGTGCCGATTGTTTCTGCACGAAACCAAGTATCACGAACAAAACCAGGAATCGCATCCTGCTTCACGCCAAATGCTGGAACTGCCCAGGCATGGATCACATCATTTGCAGTAGTAATAATGCGAATCTTTTTACCAACTGGCACAACCATCTCGTTGTCCACTTCCATCAAATACGTATTCGATTTTGGAGCAAGATTGTTAATAGATTCACGGGAAGTTGCCAAGGTGGACAAGAAACTAATTCCCTCGCCTTCGCCTTTGATGTAGTCGTAACCCCACTTCCACTGATAGCCAGTAGTCTTAATAGTGATGTCAGAGTTAGTGGTGTCTTTCATTGCTACAACTGTCTTAGTTGCTGGCAAGGCCATACCAATAACGATCAGCAACGGAATCACTGTCCAAATAATCTCAACCGTGGTGCTCTCGTGAAATGACGCCGATTTAGCACCCAAAGATCTACGGTGCTTCAAGATGGAATAGAACATCACGCCAAATACGCCCACAAAAATAAGCGCGCAGATGATCAACATCATCCAATGGAGCCAATGAATCTCTGCCATGATTTTTGTGGCTGGAGCAGTGAAATTCAGCTGGTTTACTGCTGGACCACCCTGCATATCTTCAGCTGCACGTACAAATGCAGTGCCAAAGGCAGCTACCAAAAAGAGCGAAGCTCTAGTGACTTTTCCAAATAAATTCATCTTATTCTCTGTTTATTGTCGTGGGCTTCTGTAGAAATACACCCTCAGAAAGCCCAAAAAAACGGTATCAAGCAATTCAACTAGCGCTAATTATAGGGTTATTTAGGCTCAAGAACAAACAGGACTAACTATGCCACCCTCAATCTTGGTAATGGTTTAAAAGATAGTGAACGCTCACACTTAAGCAGAATCATTCCTAGTCTTGCGCCCTATTTGATTTAAACCAATATAAGCAACATCATCTTGCGCCTTAGCGAGGTTCTTACCCAAAGCCCAAGCATGCCCATAAACCACCTCTAAAGTCAGTTTTTGAGGTAATTGAGCAGTTATGAGGCCATTTCGATGGTCGGAATCAAGCAGATTGA
>JBEGUE010000026.1:0-2929 GCA_041179045.1 Pseudomonadota bacterium | reverse complement strand
GCCGCCCAAATTTGGCGCACAGCGTTATATGGAATTAATGCAAGTCGATAAAAAGACTGAGGGCGGACAAATCCGCTACGTCGTTTTAGAAAAGATTGGCAAAGCCCAAATTAAAAGTGTTTCCGATACGCAGGTCATTGAGACCCTCACAGCGACCGGGGCAGTTTAATTTCCTAGCTTACTTACCCCTTAATTAGTCCAATGGTGATCGCCTGGCCAGCTTGAGCACTGGCAAATTCTGATAAGTCGCCCAGTAGTTCGTGCCCAGTTTTAGTATCCAACCACAATGGGGAGACTAAAGTACCCGCCCAGCGATAGTGGTAACCGCCAGATTTAGCTGCTACCCAAATCTCGTGCAAAGGGGGCTGGGTATTGACCACTATCACACTGCGATCTTTAAACCGAATATTGATTACGTTTCCACCCTGGCGCTCTACATCCAGATCAAGGTCCAGCGCATCGTCTGCGGTTTCTAAGGCCACCTCTATCGACTCCAATAAATGACTTCCCAACTGATGAAATTGCTTATCGTCAATGGTTTCTACAGTTAAATCGCTTGGCTTCATATTAGAGTCCTGCATGCTATATTCAATCATTCGTTTTAGAGACATTCATGATAGCGATTCTTAAAAGAACTCTTGGCATTAGCCTTCTAATATCCCTTGTTGGATGTGGGGTTAGAGGGCCCTTATATTTGCCAAATGTACCAGCAACACCTAGCCCTCCTGCTGAGCCAGAACCCAAAGGCAAACTCTATCCACCCCAAAGCCCTACCGCTACCAACCCAACATCGACCAAGCAATGACAAGTAAAGCGATCCCACTCCCCGACTTAGCCGGATTTACAGAACGAAATGGCACTTGGTATGCAGAGGAGATTCCGTTGTCAGATTTGGCAAAAGAATTTGGCACACCCTTGTATGTTTACAGCAAAAAAGCGTTAACCGAGGCTTATCAGGCCTACGACAAAGCCTGTGTAGATGCTTCTGGCAAACGACGGGCTCGCGTTCACTATGCGATGAAGGCGAATAGCAACTTAGCTGTGATTGATTGCTTTAAAAAATTAGGCTCCGGCTTTGACTTAGTCAGTGGTGGTGAGTTAGCGCGTGCCCTTGCAGTTGGCGCAGATCCGAAAAGTCTAGTATTCGCAGGTGTTGGTAAATCTGCCCGTGAAATTGCGCAAGCCTTGAAAGCTGGCGTTAAGTGTATCAATGTAGAGTCAATTGCAGAGCTCCATCAAATTAATCGGGTTGCTACTAATCTCAATTGCCGCGCCCCAATTTCCTTACGTGTGAATCCCGATGTCGATGCACAAACACATCCTTACATTTCTACTGGATTGAAGGGCAATAAATTTGGTATCGCTTATCACGAGGTTCTAAAAACATATCGTGAAGCTGCATTACTTTCACAAATCGATGTGGTTGGTATTGACTGCCATATTGGTTCGCAAATCACAAACACCGCACCCTATCTCGACGCACTTGATAAAGTGCTTGAGCTGGTGACTCAATTGAAAAAAGAGGGTATTGAGATCCACCATCTTGATTTAGGTGGAGGTCTTGGTATTTCTTATGGTGATGACAACCCTCCCGATATTACGGAGTTCACTAATACCTTACTTAATCGCGTTGCTGAACGTGGCTTTGGACATCTCGATATAGTCTTAGAGCCTGGTAGATCCTTGGTGGGCAATGCTGGTGTGCTCTTAACCCAAGTGGAATATCTCAAGCCTGGTGCTGAGAAAAACTTTTGCATTGTGGATGCCGCAATGACAGAGTTGATGCGCCCAGCGCTCTATGAGGCTTATCACGGGATCGTTCCAGTTCAAACTAAGCAAGCTACAAATTCTACTTATGACGTCGTCGGACCCGTATGTGAATCTGGTGACTGGCTTGGGAGAGATCGTCAGCTTGCGGTTGAAGAAGGTGATTTGCTAGCCATCTTATCTGCTGGTGCTTATGGCTTTGTGATGGCATCCAATTACAACACTAGGCCAAAACCTGCAGAGATCATGGTTGATGGTAAGAATGCCTATGTCATTCGTGCTCGTGAAAATATTACCGATCTCTTTGCTAGCGAAACCACCTTACCAAATTAATGTTGCTATTGAATTAACTTCTCTTGGCAAGATCTAGGCAATAAAAAACCCCGCTACAACAGCGGGGTTTTTGTTTTGTACTGAAAAAACTATTAATGCAAACCTGCCATGTAATCAGAAACCGCTTTCATCTCTTGATCAGACAGTTTCGTAGCAATCGTTGTCATCTGAGTACTATTTTTACGGGTACCTTCACGGAAACCTACCAACTGATTGTAGGAATATTCGGCCCACTGTCCACCTTGACGTGGATATTGCGCAGGAATGCCCGCACCGTTAGGACTATGGCAGCCAGCGCAGGCTGGAACACCCTTCGATGCGATACCGCCACCATAAATACTCTTACCTAAATCAAGAGCCTCTTTAGTTTGGGCAACACCTTGTGATGGAGCTTGCTGAGAAAGGAAGGTGCCAATGTTGATCATATCCTGCTCATTTAAAGGCATAGACATGCCCATCATGATGGCATTCGCCCTGGTGCCTTCTTTAAAATTCTTTAACTGTTTTGCTGTGTATGCAGCATGCTGAGCTGATAACTTAGGCCAAGTAGCTACGGCACTCTGGCCCTTCGGACCATGGCATGTAATGCAAGCTACAACACCACGAGTTGCATCTCCAGAGTTATAGAGTGCCTCACCTGCAGCGACATCGACTTTTGGCTTAGCTGGAGCAGTTGCCTTTGCCTCTGCGGCTGGAGCCATGGGTGCTGGATCAGCGGCATAAGCTTGTGGCGCAAGAGCGCTTAGAGCAAAAATAGACAGAACTGCAAAACCAGCGCGTAAGCTAGTTAATTTGGAGATTTGAGGGGTTTGACGCATTATGTTTACCT
>JBEGUE010000025.1:0-4523 GCA_041179045.1 Pseudomonadota bacterium | reverse complement strand
ACACTCATGGCGCACCATCGCCATCACGCTATTCAAGATCCGTTTTATCTTCCGGGACTATGTGATGTGACTACCCACGTGGAGTGGTCACAAATTGCGCATAGTGCGCTAAAAGAAGAAGTTGATGATGTCTATCTCAGCAATCAGGCCAGTTACTTACTTGATGCAGGGATTGGCGATATCGCGCTGGAAATTGGCGACCCTGGCAATCCAGAAACTTTTTTACCTATTTCAAATTCTCTGCAAAAACTATTGTCCGAAGCGGAGATGGGTGAGCTCTTTAAGGTCTTCGCATTCTCAAAGAAACTATCTGACATATTGCCAGGCCATGCATTAGAGGACTTGCCTGGCCTGCGAGGAAGAAACCGGCTTTAAATGGATTGGCTAGTGAATGCTGCAGTAATGACCGAGAGTCTTGCGGCATCTACTGCACGGCGAATGGTTTCACCATTAGATCGCTCCTCTGCGGGAATGCCTTCAATCATTGTGGCAGCGTTCAGTGCCAGAGCATTTTGCATTGCCAAAATTACAGTGTCGACATTCAGACCGATGCGTTTAGCTAAATCTAATAAAGCCTGGCCACGATCGGGCTTGCGCCAAACATCCGCACGGTTAAACCATGCCAGTACATCAGAAGGTTGATGCGCACCTCCTGCTGCATGCTCATTTAATAAATTAAGCTCGCTAAATATTTCACTAAAGTCGCGCACCTCATTTGGCATTTTGACGCACGCTGCCCATGACCGAATTTCACTGGCAGATAAATTCATGAGAGTGACAGCGCAGCGATCTTCCAGGCGGTTATCTGCTACATGTAAATGTGCATTGAGCTGCTCGCGAAATTCTTCTTTAGCCAAACGGGATGTTAGCGTTGATGGCAGCAATATCTTGGCTGCGTCAGTATCCAGCAGAACTTGGAACATTCGCATTGGCTTACTGGCAGTAAAGCCTCTAGCTAACTCCTGCCAAATTCTTTCGGCGGAGAGTGCCGACAGTTCATTAGACTGAACAATGGCCTGCAAAGCATCCATGGTTTCTGGTGCGACCATGAATTCCGGGAAGCGCGCTGCAAAACGGGCGATACGCAATAGGCGCAAAGGATCTTCTGCAAACGCATCAGATACATGACGAAAAATTTTTGATGCCAAATCATCCCGACCGTTGTAAGGATCCAGAATAGGTCCCACCCATGTGCCATCAGCCCCCACCTCTTGAGCCATTGCATTAATTGTCAGGTCACGGCGCTCTAAGTCTTGCTCTAGTGTGACAGCTGGGTCGGCATAAAACATGAAGCCTTTATAGCCCTTACCTGTCTTACGCTCAGTACGGGCCAAGGCATATTCAGCCTGAGTCTCTGGATGCAGAAAGACGGGGAAGTCTTTGCCCACTGGACGATATCCCTGAGCAAGCATCTCTTCTACGCTAGAACCCACCACCACATAATCAATGTCGTGTACCGGCAAACCCATGAGGGTATCCCGAATAGCGCCACCGACTGCATAGATCTTCATGGACTTATTTCATGCCTTCTAGCGTGCGACGGCTGATACCAAAGACTTTACTCAGGGCATCTATCCTATTGAGCGGCAGGATGTTGGGCAACTGCATTGAGGCAATATTGTCACGCGACATTAAAGTTGGAACCGGTAAAAACTCAAAGGCCAAAGCCTGAATATAGCCAACGAAATCCGGCACGGGAATAATGGCGCATTTTGTATGTACTTTGCGCGCAGCAAATTCCACAATCTCTTTCATGGTGTAAACCGTAGGCCCTACCAAGTCATATGACTCACGAATCGTCGATGGCATTTTTAAGGACTTTGTAAAAGCGGTGGCCACGTCATCTACGCTCACCGGCTGAAACTGCGCCCCTGAATTTGCCAAAGGCATCGCTGGAAATAATTTTGTTAACTTAGCAAATAAATTAATAAATTGATCTTGTGTACCAAAAACGACTGAGGGTCTAAAGATAGTCCAGTCGAGATTGCTAGCTTTTACTGCAAGTTCTCCATCACCCTTACTACGTTGGTACATTGATGGGCCATGAGAATCCGCGCCCAATGCACTCATATGCAAGTAACGCTTAAGACCATGCATCTGCATAGCGGTGATGATGCTTTTTGGGAGATCAACATGTGCCGATTGGAATACTTTTCCATAGGGCTCCGCTGGCTTGTCATGCAATACACCAACCAAATTAATCACAGCACCACCAGGTTTAATGCGTGAGCAAAGCTCTTGCAAAGAATCAAACTCATGCACATCAGCATCTTCTAAATGTATCTTTGGCAACATGCGTAATTCACGAGCGGATACTAAGTGCCTGGTGGGCAGTAAAACGGAATAGCCCTCTGCTTGTAGTTGGGCAGCCAATACTCTACCTACAAAACCGTTGCCACCAATTAGCAGAATGTCATATTTCATAAAAATCCCATCTAGTTAAATTACTAAGGCAGCTCTGAGGCGTTTGCTACTTTAGGAGTGATCGTCCCTAAACGCTGCTTTAAGGACTGCGGCTGCCCATACATCACCGATGAATAATATGTTGCGTTAGCTAAAACATTTTTTACGTAAGTACGCGTCTCATGGAACGGAATCGTTTCCGCAAAAATTGCGCCTTCAGTAGGGCTAGTGAGTTTTTCCCGCCAAGTTTTAGAGCGTGATGGGCCAGCGTTATAGGCAGCGGAAGCTAAAACCCAAGAGCCATCTAAATCCACCAAGACCATATTCAAGTAGTTGCTACCCAAGGTGAGGTTGGTATTGGTATCAGTGAGCTTGTCATTGGTGTAAGAGGTCATGCCTATCTTCTTAGCGACATACTTTGCTGTATTTGGCATCACCTGCATCAAGCCTGAAGCACCCACCGAGGAAGAGGCATTCATAATGAATCGTGACTCTTGACGAATCAATCCATAAGTCCAAGCTAAGTTCAAATCAATTTGCTTTGCAATCGGCGACAGCTCGTCACGATAGGGAGTGGGATAGCGCAAACTAAAGTCATGCTCTTGCTTTGTACGATCTGCAGTGTTGACAACGCGGTCATACAGACTAATACGCTTAGCATACTCAGCAGATGCCAATAGTTGCTTATCAGTCATATTGCGCAACTCCCAATTCCACTCGCGATTACCTTCAAAGCGCAAATTCATAGCATAGAAACGCTCGCCCCTAATAAAGCCTTTACGCTGAGACATCGCTTCAATTTCGGCATCACCAACCTTTGTGCGCGCAGGCACATGATTCGATTTACCAAGATCTTCCCGTGCAAGCTGTCCATAAAAGTTATATTGGTCAGCAACGAGTTCGAGGTTCTCACGAGCTTTTTCATTTTGGCCATCGACTTTTAATGCACGCGCATACCAATAAGTCCAGGCAGGATCTTTACTACGTACAGCAGGATTCATGCCCTCAATCGCATTCTTTACCAGCGTCCAATCCTTAGCGCGCAAGCCTGAACGTACTTTCCACTCTTGGCCTTCAGTAGAAAGGAGTTCGTTATAACCCAGCTCCTGTTGAAGGCGATAGGCATCATCCGCATTGGAGTCTAATTTTTTTGCGAGGAACTGACCAATGACACCCCAAGCCACAGCTTGATTCTCTTTGCTATAACGTGATGCGTTTTGTGAAAAATCTTTAAATGCCCTTGCAGGATCTGCTTTGGCGGCTTTCACAATCTCAGCGATAGGATCTTCACCACCTAAGCGACGGGACATTGTTTCAAAACCCATCTCACTGGCAGCGCGACCAAGCGCTTTTGCTTCGCTTGACGTCATACCTCCGGCAGCAACTAAGGTAGGTACCAATTCTTGGCAAGCCTGACCAAAATAGCGCGGGTCTAATAGTATTGCGCGCGCATCGATAGCAACTTTTGTTGGGTTTTCACCTTGAGCCAATTTCGACTGCAATGAATAGCATTTCACCTGCGTGTCATCGTCCAAGGCAAATTTGGGGTATTCAGCATCAAAACGTGACCAATCTTTTCGCTTACCTAAAACGAGTAGCCAGTCGTTGCGCATCCGATCGGCTAAGGCCGTGCCTTGATACTGATTTAGAAAAGCCGCTACCTGAGAGTCAGCATTACTATCGGCACGTGCACTACCGGCACTGTCAAATAACTGGGGCTTGATGCGGAAATAAGCTACATAGTCGTCATAGGGATAATTGGAGAGACTAGCAGCCAATGTTTGCGTACGAGCTACATCATTCCTTTTAGCAGCCTCGCGTAACTCAATAAAAGTACGATCACCTTCAGTGATCTCAAAGGCTGAGATTCTGCTTTCTTTATTCGAGGTAGTTTTCTTAACTTTTTCTGCGGAAATGCTGGGCGAAGAAATGATCAGGGCCAAAAACAGCATTCCGCCCACGATTTTTTGCCAGCCATCAGAAACATCAAACCTCTTTTTCACCGTCATACCTTATCGATTTACCATATCTCTTAATTTTCGCCTGATAATGGTCTATATGCACGGCAATTCTCCAAAATCACTACGGCAGGACTTGCTAGCCCAAAGGAAACAGTTTGC
>JBEGUE010000024.1:0-9707 GCA_041179045.1 Pseudomonadota bacterium | reverse complement strand
ATTTACTTCACACCAGTCACATTCGAAAGCTTGACGCCCTTCTCCAACAAATACTCATGAATATCAATAATGCGGCAACCCGGGAAGATCTGTTCGAACTGGTAACCCGCCAACTGGTCATAACAAGTGCCACATGAAACTACAACAGTCTTGATATCCAAGTAATTGAGAGTATTGGCTACGCGATGAAAGAGAACACGGTTATCCGTAATCATCTTTTCTGCTTTATCAAAGTCGCCATTGCCACGCTGTGGATAGCCGCAACAGAGGTAGCCTGGGGGCAATACTGTTTGCACGCCCACATTCCACAACATCGCTTGAGTAGCTAGACCTACCTGCGAGAACAAGCGCTCAGAACCACAGCCTGGAAAATAGAACACAGCTTCAGTGTCCGTGGAGGTTGTTTTTGGATCTCGAATAATCGGTACGTAATTCGCATCCTCAATATCCAAGAGTGCACGAGCGGTTTTCTTCGGCAAATTACCAGGCATCTTCTTATTTACAAAGAAAATGACCTGCTCTTTAATGTTCGGCTTGCTTACTGTAGCGGGTGGGTGCGCAGTTTGTTTGCGCACGAACTTACTGAACACATCATTACCCAAACGCTGGAGCTTATAACCCCAACCAATCATGGTCTTACGAAGTAAGTTGATAGTATCGGGATCGGTAGCATTTAAGAACATCATCGATGCTGCTGTTCCTGGATTAAAGCGTTGCTGCCCCATCTTGCGCAACAAGTTACGCATGTTCATCGAGACCTCACCAAAATCAATGTTGACAGGGCAAGGTGTTAAACACTTATGGCATACAGTGCAATGTGCTGCAACGTCATCGAACATCTCCCAATGGCGAATCGATACACCACGGCGCGTTTGCTCTTCATATAAGAAGGCTTCAATTAAGGAAGAAGTTGCCAAAATTTTGTCACGTGGGCTGTACAGTAAATTAGCACGTGGTACATGTGTAGAGCAGACTGGCTTGCACTTACCGCAACGCAAACAATCTTTCACGCTATCAGCAATCGCACCAATATCACTTTGCTGCATGATGATGGACTCGTGGCCCATCAAACCAAAGCTTGGCGTATAAGCAATACTGAGATCCGCATGTGGCATTAACTTGCCTTTATTGAAGCGACCCTCAGGATCCACGCGCATTTTGTAGGCGCGGAAGTCTTTCAGCTCAGCCTCAGTCAGGTACTCAAGCTTGGTAATACCAATACCGTGCTCACCAGATATCACACCATCTAATGAGCGGGCCAATTTCATAATTCGATCGACAGCGCGATGAGCGTCTTGCAGCATCTCGTAGTCATCTGAATTTACCGGTATGTTGGTATGAACATTACCATCACCAGCGTGCATATGTAGCGCTATAAATACGCGCTTACGCAAAATATTTTTATGAATAGCTTCCAGTTCATTGAGGATAGGCTCAAATGCTACGCCACCAAAAATGATTCTGAGTTCAGCGCGTACTTCTGTCTTCCATGAGGCGCGCAAACTATAATTCTGCAGATCCGGAAAATAGGTATCCATCTGCATCAGCCAATCTGACCAACGCGCCCGCACCTTATCAATGAGTTCAAGAGCTTGCTGTACGCGATCACCCAAAATTTCAGTGCTGGGGATTTCATAATCCTCATCGTTTTTGCCAAGCGGCAGGACACTCTTTTTTAGGAAAGCTTTGAGGCCATCTAAAACCTGTAACTTATTTTTGAGGGAGAGCTCAATGTTGATACGCTCGATACCATTGGTGTACTCGCCCATGCGCGGCAGTGGAATGACGACATCTTCATTAATCTTAAAAGCATTGGTGTGGCGAGCAATCGCCGCAGTACGCGCACGATCTAACCAAAACTTTTTACGCGACTCAGCGCTCACTGCCACAAAACCTTCACCCACACGATTATTGGCCATACGCACAACTTCGCTGGTCGCAGCCGCTACCGCCTCTTCATCGTCACCAGCAATATCGCCAATCAACACCATCTTAGGCATTGCATTGCGCTTGGATTTAGTCGAATAACCAACTGCTTTCAAATACCGATCATCCAAGTGCTCTAGACCAGCCAAGATTGGTCCGCCGTTCTTGCTCAAGCCATCGAGGTAGGCTTTGATTTCTACAATACTTGGAATAGCTTCTTGCGCTTGACCGAAAAACTCCAAGCAAACGGTACGCATGAATTTAGGCATGCGATGCAAAATCCAAGTAGCGCTCGTAATTAATCCATCGCAACCTTCTTTTTGAACTCCAGGCAGGCCTGATAAAAACTTATCCGTGACATCCTTACCTAAACCCTCTTTTCGAAAGCGCTTACCTTCTACTTCCAAGATTTCTGTTTTGAGAACGCGTTTGCCTGGCTCACTCGTACCATCAGACCAAGTCAGCTGAAAGCGCACTTGGTCTACAACGTGGATTTTTCCTAAGTTGTGATCTAGGCGTTCAACATCAAGCCAATTACCCTCTGGATCCACCATGCGCCAGCTAGCTAGGTTATCTAGTGCAGTACCCCACAGGACTGCCTTCTTACCGCCGGCATTCATGGCAATGTTGCCACCAATGCAACTCGCATCAGCAGAAGTGGGATCAACCGCAAACACCAGTCCAGAACGCTCTGCCGCATCTGCGACTCTACGTGTAACTACACCGGCACCAGTAAAGATAGTTGAGACTTCATGGTCTACACCTGGCAAACGCTTTGCTTTAACGCTATCGATCTGCTCAAGCTTTTCAGTATTAATCACTGCCGACATAGCGTAGAGGGGTATAGCGCCACCGGTATAACCAGTACCACCTCCACGCGGAATAATGGTTAAGCCCAAAGCAATACATGCTTTTACCAGGCCAGGAATTTCAGATTCGTAGTCAGGCTTAAGAACAACTAATGGAAATTCAACACGCCAATCAGTGGCATCGGTCACATGCGCTGAACGTGATACACCATCAAAACAAATATTATCTGCAGCAGTAATTCGTCCAAGCTCTTTTCGAGCACGCTTACGAATCTCAGTAACTTCCTTAAAGCCCTGCTCAAAATTCTCAACAGCGCGGTGTGCAGCATCCAATAAAACTTGAACTTGCTCAACCGATTCACCACTGGATCTTTTCTTTACTTCGCCAAGACGATGCCATAAGGCGTCAATTAATAGCTGACGACGGTTAGGGCTATCTAATAAGTCATCTTGCAAGAAGGGGTTACGTTGAACTACCCAGATATCACCTAACACCTCGAATAACATACGAGCTGAGCGGCCAGTGCGGCGAATCCCACGTAAATCATTCAGAACACGCCATGACTCCTCACCCAGCAAGCGGATAACGATTTCGCGATCGGAAAAGGAGGTGTAGTTATAGGGGATTTCGCGAAGGCGGGGTGAACCCGCTTCGGCATCCAACAACTGGTTCAAAGCTAATGGGGCGTTCATAGCGTCATATTTGGTAAATATGCATTTTAATTGAGGGACGTTGATATTGGCAGGAAACCAATAAAGATGTTGGCTTGGGGCGATAAACCCCTTCAAATCTAAGGGCTTAGAGCCTGTTCATGGTACGCTCATCGCATGGCAACGAACTATTTAAAGAAAATTTTATCGGCCCGAGTCTACGATGTAGCCAGGGAAACAGAGCTCCAAGTAGCCCCCGAACTCACAAAACGCTTAGGCAACCAAGTATTGCTCAAAAGAGAGGATAACCAGCCGGTTTTCTCCTTCAAATTACGTGGCGCCTATAACAAAATGGCCCATTTACCCCCAGAAGCCCTAAAAAGGGGAGTAATTACCGCTTCAGCAGGTAATCATGCCCAGGGCGTAGCCCTTGCGGCAGCCAAAATGAAGTGCAAAGCAGTCATTGTGATGCCCCTCACCACCCCTAGCCTCAAAATCGATGCCGTAAAGGCACGTGGCGGCTCTTGGGTGGAAGTGATTTTGCATGGTGAATCCTACAGCGATGCCTTTAAACACTCTGAGCTTTTGGAAAAAAAACGGGGGCTCACCTTTGTCCACCCCTTTGATGACCCCGATGTCATTGCAGGACAAGGCACGATTGCTCTAGAAATCTTTCAGCAGTATCAAGAGCCAATTGATGCGATTTTCGTAGCCATTGGTGGTGGTGGCTTAATCGCTGGTATTGGGGAGTATGTCAAAGCAGTCAGCCCAAAAACTAAGGTGATCGGCGTTCAGTCGGTTGACTCGGATGCGATGAGAAGATCGCTTGAAGCCAACAAGCGCATCGAGATGAAAGATGTAGGTCTTTTCTCAGACGGTACGGCAGTGAAGTTAGTTGGCAAGGAAACTTTCCGTATTTGCAAGCGTGTAGTTGATGACATCATCACGGTAGATACCGATGAAATCTGCGCTGCGATCAATGATGTCTTTACAGATACCCGCAGCATTTTAGAACCTGCTGGCGCTTTAGCTATTGCCGGTATGAAAAAGTATGTAGACAAGCATCGCCTGAAAAAGAAAACATTGGTAGCAATTGCTTGTGGCGCCAATATGAATTTCAGTCGCCTGCGCTTTGTCGCAGAACGTGCCGACGTTGGTGAATTCCGCGAAGCTGTTTTTGCTGTCACCATTCCTGAGGAGCGGGGCTCTTTCAGGCGCTTCTGTGAATTACTCGGCAATCGTAATGTCACTGAATTTAACTATCGCATTGCTGATCAAAGTGAAGCTCATATTTTTGTGGGTATCGGAACACAAAAGGCAAGTGATAGCAGCACGATTGCAAAGCATTTCCGTAAAGCAAAATTTGCAACGATCGATCTAACTCATGATGAGCTAGCGAAATCACATTTACGCCACATGGTGGGTGGCCGCTCAGCTCTTGCCCAAGATGAGCTGCTTTACCGCTTTGAATTTCCGGAACGCCCAGGTGCATTGATGAAGTTCCTTACGAGCATGGCGCCGAACTGGAATATCAGTCTGTTCCATTACCGTAATCACGGTGCGGACTATGGCCGCATCTTAGTAGGTATTCAGGTTCCTAAAAATGAACAAAAGAAGTTCCAAAACTTTTTAGCATCACTTGGCTATCCGCATTGGAATGAAACCGATAACCCGGCTTATCGCCTCTTTCTCAAATAAGAGTTAATCCATCAGAGCGAATTTGTAAATGTCATACACACTTACCGGAAAACTCGTCGTTGCGATTTCATCGCGCGCGCTATTTGATTTTGAGGAAGAGAATCGCATCTTCGAATCTACTGATGACAGCGCCTATATGAAGCTGCAGTTGGAGCGCCTATCTGAGGCTGCTCAAACAGGCGTTGCTTTCCCACTGGTAAAGAAATTGCTAGCCTTCAACGAAGAAGGTGAGCAACGTGTCGAGGTGGTGATTCTCTCTCGCAATGACCCGGTTAGTGGCTTACGCGTGTTTCGCTCTGCTGAGCACCACGGCCTTCATCTAGAGCGTGGTGTATTTACCAGAGGTCGTCCACCTTATCACTACTTGCGCTCATTACATGCCAATCTCTTTCTCTCTGCGAATGAAGATGATGTGCGTGCCACGATTGATGCAGGGTTTCCCGCGGCTCGCGTCTATCCAGAATCCAGTAAGACTGCGGAGTCTCATCCCAACGAAATCCGCATTGCATTTGACGGAGATGCCGTTCTCTTTTCTGATGAAGCTGAGCAAGTATTTCAGAGTGAGGGCTTAGTAGCCTTTGTTGATCATGAAAGTAAAAAAGCTGCAATCCCTCTGCCGCCAGGCCCATTCAAACCTTTGCTAGAGGCACTCCATCGTTTGCAACGCACCACTAGCGAAAAGGGGATGCGCATTCGCACCGCCCTAGTAACTGCTCGCTCTGCACCTGCACATGAGCGCGCTATACGCACGCTGATGGCTTGGGGTGTTGATGTGGATGAAGCCATGTTCCTTGGTGGACTTTCCAAAAGCGAGTTCCTCCGCGAGTTCGAGCCAGACTTTTTCTTTGATGATCAAACGGGTCACTGCCAATCCGCTGCTTCAGTAGCGCCAACCGGTCACGTCGTATCCGGCGTATCCAACAAGCCTAAAAACTAATGTCCATACTTACACTTGGTCAAGCAACGCCATATCCCGATCAATATGATCCAAGCTTGCTATTCCCCATTCCCCGCTTCGAGAATCGCCTCAAACTCGACATCCAACCAAATCAAGCTCTACCTTTTGTAGGGGTCGATATTTGGAATGCTTTTGAGCTTAGCTGGCTGAACACAAAAGGTAAGCCTCAGATTGCCTTAGCAGAATTTCAGGTTCCAGCCGATTCGCCAAACATGATTGAGTCCAAATCATTCAAGCTCTATCTGAATAGTTTCAATAGCGCCCGCTTTGAAGATGAAGCAGCAGTTCGTGAACAATTGATCACTGATTTATCAGCAGTGGCAGGCAGCAAGATTGCTACCCGCATTAATCCAACTGAAGCGGTTTCCAAAAAAGGAATGCAGGAGATGACTGGCGTTCTGATGGATCGCCTTGATATCGAGATCGATCCCAGCTTATCTGCGGACCCAGCCTTGCTGGAGGTGAATGAATCTTTTGGACCAATCGAGCAATGTCTGGTTTCCCATTTACTCAAATCAAATTGCCCAGTGACTGGTCAACCAGATTGGGCGAGCGTACAAATTCGCTACCAAGGTCGCCCGATTTTGGAAGAAGGCTTACTGCGCTATCTGATTGGATTTAGGCAAAAAGGTGAGTTTCATGAGCATTGTGTTGAAACGATCTTTACCGACATCAAGCACCAGTGCAAACCAGCAAAACTTTCTGTCTATGCGCGCTACACCCGACGTGGTGGGCTAGATATTAATCCCTTCCGCACTGATCACAATGCGCCTTGGCCAGAAAATACACGCCATGCGAGACAGTAAGCCAACCAGCAATTAAACAAAAAGCCCTTCTTAAAGGGCTTTTTATCTTGGGCAAAAAAATGAACGTAATCCTTAAAACGGAATGTCGTCATCCATTGCGCCAAGGGATGCTGCATTGGAAGATGCTGGCGCAGAGTTCTCAACCGGCTTTGAACGGCTATAACTTTCACCACCATCACCACTGCCACCTACTGGCTTACCACCCAGCATTTGCATGGTTTCTGCAACGATCTCGGTGGAGTATTTTTCTTGGCCGCTAGCATCAGTCCATTTACGTGTGCGTAAACGACCTTCTACATAAACCTGTGAACCTTTTTTGAGGTATTGACCAGCGATCTCTGCGAGTTTTCCAAAGAATGCAACACGGTGCCATTCTGTGGTTTCTTTCATTTCGCCAGACTGCTTATCTTTATAACGATCCGATGTCGCTACTGAAATATTAGTTACTGCGTCGCCGCTTGGCATATAACGCGTTTCTGGATCACGTCCTACGTTACCTACGATGATGACCTTATTTACCGAAGCCATGTTGTCTCCCGAAGAAAAATACTGCTGTTATTACTGCTAAAGGTTATGTTTTTAATTCTGCTGCACTCTTTGAATCTACTACTTTCGCAGGCAATTCGCTCATGAACCAAGCAATTATAAGCCAGCACAAAAGGAGCGCTGCGCTGATTTGAAAGACCGCCATATCGCCAAGGACATCAATTAAATAGCCCCCTATAGCTGCTCCAAAAAATAAACCAATCGATTGGGTGGTATTAAAAATACCCAAGGCAGTTCCCTTTGATTGATTTGAAAAACGTGACACTAGGGAGGGTAATAAGGCTTCTAAAAGGTTAAAGCCAATAAAGTAAATTAATAAAGAGAGGGCTATGAAAATAATTGACCTTGCCTGAGAGAACAAAATCTCAGCAATCAAAAGAAAAATGATTGCTATCAAAAAAACTAGCCGCAGGCGATGACGCTTCTCACCAAATATCAAAATAGGCGCCATCAACAGGAATGACAACAGGACAACTGATAAATATATTTTCCAATGATCAGCAAGAGGCAGACCTGCCTCCACCAACAAATGTGGCATCACTAGAAACATAGCGACTTGTGTTGCATGCAGCAGCAGAACGCCAAAATTCAAGCGCATTAACTCGGGAATAAAGAAAACCTCTTTTAAGGAGGCCTGCTCCACCCTGGCTGCTACTTTATTGCTTGGCAAAATGTAGAAAGTCACAAACATCGCGAACACACCCAAAATAGCCAGGGCCAAGAAAATGCCACTTAAACTCATGAAACGATAAATGGGTGCGGCAATCACCAGTGATAAAGCAAATGAGAGGGCAATACTACCGCCGACGAGCGCCATCGCACGAGTGCGCACCTGCTCTCGAGTCAGATCGGCAACCCAAGCTGAAATAGCGGCCGAGACTGCGCCAGCGCCCATGATGCCGCGCCCGATGGCGATCCAAAGGAGATCGTCCTTAGCGGCACAAATGAGAGCTCCAGCAACAAATAGGGACAGACCCCATAAAACAACTGGTTTACGGCCAATTCGATCAGAAAGGCGGCCTAAGGGTATATAAAAGCAGGCCTGAACAATATTGAAGATTCCCAGTGTTAATCCAACCCACAGAGCATGCTCGCCACCAGGTAAGCCCCGCGCATGAATACTAAAAACTGGCAAAAGCAGGAATAGGCCCAGCATACGAAGGCCAAAGATGCCAGCTAAGGCCAGAGTGGAGCGAAGTTCAGAAGGATTCATGGGAAAGAGCTATATTAACAAGTTACGCTAAAAAATCATGAATAACGAAATCAAGATCCGCGGTGCCCGCACCCACAACCTCAAAAACATCAATCTAGATATCCCTAGAGAGAAATTAGTCGTTTTGACCGGCCTATCTGGCTCAGGCAAAAGCTCGTTGGCTTTTGACACCCTATATGCCGAAGGTCAGCGTCGCTATGTAGAGTCCTTATCTGCCTATGCTCGCCAATTCTTACAGCTGATGGAAAAGCCCGATGTCGATACGATTGAAGGGCTATCCCCAGCGATCTCGATTGAGCAAAAAGCTACCAGCCATAATCCCCGCTCGACCGTGGGTACGGTTACAGAAATTCATGACTACCTACGTTTGTTGTTTGCACGCGCCGGGACCCCGCATTGTCCAGACCATGATCTTCCATTAGAGGCACAAAGTGTTTCTCAAATGGTTGATACCGTTTTAGCTATGCCAGAAGACACTAAGCTCATGATCTTGGCTCCCGTGGTGAGCGAGCGTAAGGGCGAGTTCGTGGACTTATTCCAAGACCTCCAGGCACAAGGCTTTGTCCGCTTTCGCGTGCGCTCTGGTGGCGGAACAACTAATACCGCTAAGGCTGAGATCTTTGAAGTAGATCAATTGCCAGCATTGAAGAAGAACGATAAGCATTCAATTGAAGTAGTTGTAGATCGTATTAAAGTTCGCCCTGATATTCAGCAGCGTGTAGCGGAATCATTTGAAACTGCTCTACGCCTTGCTGATGGCAAAGCCATGATTGTCAACATGGATACTGGCAAGGAGATGATTTTCTCCAGCAAATTTGCTTGTCCAGTTTGCTCCTACTCATTACAAGAGCTTGAGCCACGTCTCTTCTCATTTAATAATCCAATGGGCGCCTGCCCTTCATGTGATGGCTTGGGCCATCAGTCTTTCTTTGATCCAAAACGCATTGTTGCGCACCCAGACCTGTCGCTGGCCTCTGGCGCAATTAAAGGCTGGGATCGTCGTAATCAGTTTTACTTCAAGCTCTTACAAACACTTGCCAAGCATGGCGGGTTTGATGTCGAGAAACCTTTTGAGACTCTGAGCAAGAAACAACAGGATC
>JBEGUE010000023.1:0-3336 GCA_041179045.1 Pseudomonadota bacterium | reverse complement strand
GTCACACCGTCTTCTTGGTTTCCTGGAAAAATCCAGATGCATCGATGTCTAAAATTACTTGGGATGACTATGTAGGTGATGGTGTCATCAAGGCGATTGAAGTCGTCAAAGATATTGGTGGCACTGATTTAATTAATGTACTTGGTTTTTGTGTCGGCGGAACTTTAACTTCTACTGCCTTGGCAGTGTTAGCTGCGCGGAAAAAGAATTATGTCGCGAGCTTAACTTTGCTCACAACCTTGTTGGATTTTAGTGATAGCGGCATCTTAGATGTGTTCATCGATGAAGGTATGGTGAAGTTACGTGAGAGCACTATTGGTGGCGAGGGTGGTCAATTCGGCATGATGTCTGGCTTAGACTTAGGTAACACCTTTTCCTTCCTGCGTCCAAATGACTTGGTTTGGAACTATGTTGTGGAAAATTACTTAAAAGGTAATTCTCCACCGCCATTTGATTTGCTCTATTGGAACGGTGACTCAACCAATTTGCCTGGTCCAATGTACTGCTGGTATTTGCGTCATACCTATTTACAAAATGAATTAATCAAACCTGGCAAGCTCACTGTTTGCGGAGAAAAAGTGGATCTGGGCAAGATCACTGTCCCAGCCTACATCTATGCATCACATGATGATCACATCGTGCCATGGAAATCGGCTTATGAGTCTACGCATATTTTGAAGGGCAAGAGCCGATTTGTTTTAGGCGCCTCTGGACACATTGCCGGCGTGATCAATCCACCAGCAAAAAATAAGCGCCATTATTTTGAAAATAATAAATTGGCTAAGACGGCAGACGAGTGGTTGGCTGCAGCAAAAGATATTAAGGGTAGTTGGTGGCCTAACTACGCTAAATGGTTGGAAGAGTTTGGCGGCAAGAAAGTAAAAGCTAGTAAAACGTTTGGTAATGCACGCTACAAAAAACTAGAAGCAGCGCCTGGTAAGTACGTGAAAGAAAAAATATCCACAGCTGCTCAATAATATTTTCATAAGGGGAAATACATGTCTCAAAAGATTGCATATGTAACGGGTGGTATGGGCGGTATCGGTACGGCTATTTGCCAGCGTCTTGCCAAGGATGGCTTCAAGGTCATCGCTGGCTGCGGCCCGAATTCTCCGCGTAAAGATCGCTGGATTGGCGAACAAAAAGCTTTGGGTTATGACTTTATCGCCTCCGAAGGCAATGTTTCTGATTGGGATAGCACCGTTGCTGCATTTGATAAGGTAAAAGCTGAAGTGGGGCGTGTTGATGTTTTGGTGAATAACGCTGGAATCACTAAAGACAGCGTTTTTCGCAAAATGACTCCGGATCAGTGGAAGGCTGTGATTGATACCAATCTCAATTCTTTATTTAATGTCACCAAACAAGTGGTGGATGGCATGGCTGATAACGGCTGGGGTCGCATTATCAACATTTCCTCTGTTAATGGTCAAAAGGGTCAGTTTGGCCAGTCTAACTATTCAACAGCAAAAGCGGGCTTGCACGGATTCACGATGGCTTTGTCACAAGAGTTAGCCTCCAAAGGTGTAACGGTGAATACGGTTTCCCCAGGCTACATTGGTACCGATATGGTCAAAGCCATTCGCGAGGATGTACTTGAGAAGATTGTTGCGGGCGTCCCAGTAAAGCGCTTGGGCACTCCCGAAGAGATTGCTTCGATCTGCTGCTGGATTGCTTCCGTTGATGGTGGCTACGCTACCGGCGCTGATTTCTCCTTAAATGGCGGTCTGCATACGGGCTAAATCCCCCGAAAACAGAGTTTCGGTGGTCTTGGCATCGGCATATTTTCCTTTAGTTCAAACTAGAGATAAACTATGCCGATGTTGCGTTGCAGTACCAAGAGTTAGGAAAAACTACATGGCCACACGTTCTAAAAAAGCTGGCGATAGCCGCTTAATCAAAAAGTATCCCAATCGTCGTTTATACGACACCCAAACTAGTGCCTATGTCACGCTAGCTGATATTAAAAATTTAGTAATGGCGGGCGATGCTTTTAGTGTTGTGGATGCAAAAAATGAAGATGATCTCACTCGCAATATTCTGCTGCAAATCATCTTGGAGGAAGAGGCTGGCGGAGCGCCAGTTTTTTCAACTCAAATGCTTTCTCAAATTATTCGCTTCTATGGAAACTCCATGCAAGGCTTGATGGGTAGCTATCTTGAAAAGACCATGCAATCTTTTGTAGATATTCACAATAAGTTGGGCGATCAAACTGAAGGTTTGGGCGCTGGCAGTACACCCGAGGCTTGGGCCAAAATGATGAATCTTCAAAACCCATTGATGCAAGGTCTCATGGGAAACTACATGGAGCAAAGCAAAGATCTTTTTGTGAAGATGCAAGAGCAAATGCAAAACTCCCCGAATATGTTTAGCGGCTTTCCTTTCTCCGGACAACCTAACAAAACAGAAAAAGAATAATCGTGGCAGGTAAAGTTGGTTTTGTTTCCTTAGGTTGCCCTAAGGCGCTGGTTGATTCTGAACTCATCCTCACGCAACTCAGCGCTGAAGGTTATGAAACTGCTAAAGACTATTCTGGTGCCGATCTGGTGGTTGTGAATACCTGCGGTTTTATTGATTCCGCGGTAGAAGAGAGTCTCGCAGCGATTGGTGAAGCACTGGCCGAAAATGGCAAGGTGATTGTGACGGGTTGCTTAGGCGCTCGAAAAAATGCAGACGGTAGTGATCTCATTCAGAGCATTCACCCCAAAGTCCTGGCTGTGACTGGGCCGCATGCAACACAAGAGGTGATGCAGGCAATTCATTTGCATCTTCCAAAGCCGCATGATCCCTTTACTGATTTGCTGCCACCAATTGGTGTCAAACTGACACCAAAACATTATGCCTACTTAAAGATATCTGAAGGGTGTAATCACCGTTGTACTTTTTGCATCATTCCAAGCATGCGCGGTGATTTAGTTTCACGCCCGATTGGTGAAGTCTTGCTGGAGGCAAAAAAATTATTTGAGTCAGGCGTTAAAGAGTTGCTGGTTGTTTCCCAGGATACGAGTGCCTATGGTGTTGATATCCAATATCGCACCGGCTTTTGGGATGGCAAGCCGGTCAAGACACGAATGTTTGATTTGGTAAATGCCTTAAACCACATCGCGAGGGAGCATCAAGCTTGGGTGCGTCTACATTATGTTTATCCATACCCCCATGTCGATGATGTTCTGCCTTTAATGGCCGAGTTTGCTGATCATGGTTTTGGCGTACTTCCTTATTTAGATATCCCTTTGCAACACTCGCATCCAGATGTCCTTAAGCGGATGAAACGTCCGGCTAGTGGTGAAAAGAATTTAGAGCGGATTCAAGCGTGGCGAACCGCTTGTCCTGATTTAG
>JBEGUE010000022.1:0-3532 GCA_041179045.1 Pseudomonadota bacterium | reverse complement strand
TTCAGCATCTACATCAAACAAGTCGAAGAGGGCGCGCTCACCGCGATGCAGTGTGAGTTTATCTAAGAGGTTTGGCATATAGAGCATGGCGAAGCTCTTGAGCTTTTCAAAGTTTTCTGCTGAGTCAACTCGAATTTTTGTAGTTTCTTCACCAGCAACGTCACGCAATACGCGTTCAGCCAAGCTGAGATCTTGGTATAGCAGGCTGGGGGCAGCTTTATGGTTAACAGCTTCGCGGATCTTCTCCCAGGTAGTACGCAGATAATGCATATCGTGCTCAAGCTCAGTATCACTGGCATCTTGTGCGCTGGTGCGCACAATGATTCCACCTTTTTCATCGGCAGGCATTAATCCTGCAAGGCGTGCCTTGATAGCATCGCGTTCCTCAGGCTGATCAATTCTTTGGGATACGCCAATATATTTTTCCGTGGCTGCATCTGTTCCTGCTGGGGGCAGATAAACCAAGTTACGACCAGCAATACTCAATTGAGTGGTGAGGCGCGCACCTTTAGTTCCTAAAGGATCCTTAAGAACTTGGACTAAAACATTTTGCCCTTCAAAGAGCAGCTTTTCAATTTGAGCTTGAGGATTGTTTTGCGTGATATCGGCGACATGCATAAATGCAGTGCGCTCTAAGCCAATCTCAATAAAAGCAGATTGCATACCGGGTAGCACGCGTACGACTTTAGCTAAATAGATATTACCAACGATGCCGCGTTGACGCGTACGCTCAATTTGAAGCTCTTGAACCGCGCCTTGCTGAATTAAGGCCACTCGCGTTTCTTGGGGGGTAATGTTGATTAGAATTTCTTCATTCATATACGGGCAACTTTAGCGAAATCTAATAATTGGTTAACTTCGAAAATAGGTAATCCCATGATACCGCTATAGCTACCTTTAATTGAGGGGATAAAAGCCCCTCCAAGACCTTGAATGCCATACGCACCAGCTTTTCCAAAGGGTTCGCCGCTCTGAATGTAGCGATCAATTTGCGCTTCAGTTAAGTGGGCAAATTCCACTTCAGACACTTGCACCAAACAAAGGGGGTTGGCTTGGGGATCGATTGTGAGAACAACTGCTGTAAGTACTTCATGCACTTTGCCGCTCAGCATTTCTAGAATACGTGCGGCATCAGCGGCATCAGTAGGTTTTCCGAGGATTTCGCCGGCTTGGCTATTGGGGAGGCTCACGGTAGTGTCTGCGCACAAAATCGGTGCCCAAGGTTTACCGCTACTTTGCCATCTTGCTAATGCAATGGCACTTTTCGCAAAGGTGACGCGCTCAACATATTGACGGGCTTTTTCATTAGGAAGAGGCTCTTCAAGGGTTTCTGTATCTTCACCTGGTCCCGCAATCAACATCTCAAATTGGACGCCAATCTGTTTTAGTAGCTCCTGGCGTCGTGGACTTTGTGAGGCAAGGTAAATATAGGGAAACATGAATGACTTACTCGCGGTGATAAGGGTGGCCTTGCAAAATAGTCCAAGCTCGGTAAAGTTGCTCAACCAGCAAGACTCTTGCCATGGCGTGGGGTAGTGTTAGGCTTGAGAGGCGCCACATCGCTTGAGCACCTTCTTTAAGACTGGGATCGAGTCCATCGGCACCACCAATCAAGAAGGTGATATCAAAACCCTCCTGTCGCCAGCTTGCTAACTGGGTGGCTAGATTTTGAGTGGTTTGATCTTTGCCACGCTCATCAAGCGCAATGACACGAGAGCCTTTCGGAATGGCTGCTGCAATTTTTATCGCTTCTTTGGCTGGGCTAAGATCAGGTTTGATCTCTTTAATTTCAATGCTGCAATCTGCGGGCATGCGCTTAATGTAATCATGGGTTGCAGTTGCAACCCATTCTGGCATTTTGTGACCAACGGAAACAATCGTTAAGCGCATTGTTAAAGCATTAATCTTCGTCGTCGGGTTCGCTTGCCTTCACCAGCCCTTTGTCCGCTGCTAATTTGACGCGAACAGGCTTAGCACCCCACATTCCTTCTAATTGGTAGTAAGCACGCAGAGCGGGTTGCAGAATATGAACTACGATATCGCCACAATCAACAAGAACCCATTCACCAGTCTCCAAACCTTCAACAGAAATGACTTCGCCACCTTTGGCGTTAACTGCTTCTTTAACGGACATTGCTAAAGATCTTGTTTGGCGATTCGAGGTGCCAGTAGCGATGATCACGCGATCAAATAGCTCGCTGAGTTTGGTCGTGTCATAAACACGAATATCTTGAGCTTTGACATCTTCAAGGGCATCGATCACGACGCGTTGTAATTTAGTTAAGTCCATAGTTTCTTTAGTATTTTTCTCAGATTTTTGTATATAGGGGTGATCTTAGCCTGATTATTTGTACAGACCTAGATTTGTAATAATTTCTAAAGCGTGAGACGGAATGTGCTCGGAAGCAATATCGCTACGAGAGGGGCTTTTAAGTTGTTTTCGAAGCGCAGTGGATGAAAGGTCTACTGAAAGACTGTTATCTAGGTAGATGCGGCCAAAAGGGCTTTTTTCAAGGGTATCCGCATCAATAGATTGATGCTTTTCTAATAAGGCTTTGATTTCTGTACCCATTTGCCCAGAAAGATCATGGTGAGGTCTGTTGGCGACTGCGAAATTCACAAAGCCAAGCAATTGATCCCAGGAGTTCCATGTAGGGAGGTTCAGAAAGGAGTCGGCCCCCATTAACCAAGTCAGGCTGACATCAGGCCCAAAACGCTCTCTTAAGGCTTTTGCGGTATCGATGGCATAGCTTGGGCCTGCTCGATCAATTTCGATGCGATCAACGCCAATTTGAGTTGGTATTTTTAGGTACAGAAATGCACGGGCCAGATCTATTCCAGCTGCTTCAGTAAGTTGTAGACGGATCTCTGCAGGGGTTATGTCAGAGTCTTTCTGCCAAGGCTCGCCGCTTGGGATGAGCAGTAGGGCGTCGAGATGCAAGAATTTTGCAAAATGGGTAGCTAGCTTGAGATGGCCAAGATGTGGCGGGTCAAACGTACCACCTAGAATGCCAATTTTTTTTGGAGTATCCAAATGTGCTGAGATTAAGTTAGGCCAGCCAGTCGCGCGGCTTGAGGTAGTGGTCGTAAAGCCTCGCTTCAGGAGTGCCTGGCTTTGGCTGCCAGTTGTACCACCACTGTACTACTGGTGGCATAGACATCAAAATAGACTCCGTCCGTCCACCAGAGTGCAGGCCAAAAATCGTGCCGCGGTCGAATATCAAGTTGTACTCCACATAGCGACCACGACGGTATTCTTGAAATGCTTTTTCTTCAGGGCTAAAGCTATCTTTATAGCGACGCGCCACAATCGGCAGGTAAGCATCAATAAAAGCATCACCAACAGCACGTGTCATGGCAAAGCTCTTCTCAAAACCAAGCTCATTAAAGTCATCAAAGAAGACGCCACCGATACCGCGAGGCTCTTCACGATGCTTAAGGTAAAAATACTCATCACACCATTTTTTAAAACGCGGATACAGTTCATCGCCAAATGGATCCAAAGCATCTTTGGCTGCTTGATGAAAGTGTT
>JBEGUE010000021.1:0-23151 GCA_041179045.1 Pseudomonadota bacterium | reverse complement strand
TGCTGGAGGACTTTCATTGAGTCAATCAAGGCTGAATGAGGTACTCCTGATTGATTGAGGGAGTCCGACTGTGTGCCTCTGACGCGCTTGGTATCCTTCATAGCCCCGACGTGCTGGTTGGGGCTTTAAAGGGCTGTCTTTGGGTTGTCTAACCAACCAACAGAAATAATTGTCGTTTTAAACGACATAGCAAGAACCGTGAGGCAGGATTGAATATCCTAGAATCCAGATAAAGAATGCTTGAACACTCTCGACACTTTTATGAGCGGTAGAAATAAAAATAGCCCAACAAGTGGGCTATTGTGATTCTTGGTGGCCCGGGGCGGAATCGAACCACCGACACAAGGATTTTCAATCCTCTGCTCTACCGACTGAGCTACCAGGCCAAGAGATGGAATTATAAATGAAACTGTGTTTTAGATTGGAAAATGTCCAAACTGCGCTCACTCTGCTTGACTTACAGGGAAATCCTGCCGGAACGGGGATGTTTAATCCCCCTTATGGCGGGTGAATGGGGATAAGGCGGGGGGCTGGAATTGCTCTGCATGATGTTTACTATTGCTTAGATGTGATTTGAATCGATAACTGCTCGGCTTGTTTAGCAATTGAGCTTGCAGCTATTACATCGCCTAAGCTACCCATAGTTGCAGGCCCAATCATCCATAAATCATTCCATTCCCCACCCGATGCTTTTGAAACCCTATAGTCGCCAGCTACCGCAATCGATTTTCCAAGGGCATCCGGCCTTGCAACTTGATCTGCAATTAACTTGCTGAGCAAAGGGTCGCGCCCAACTCCAGTGCAATTTAATATCCGATCTCCTGACACAGTAGATCCATCTCCCAAAACTACACTGACTGTTTTCGTCACCTCAATTCGTTTGGCACGGCCCAATACAAATTGAATCTGCTGATTAGCCTCCAGCTTCCTGTAGGCATTGATTGTTTGAGGCGATGCCCTAAAACGATACAAAGACCAGAGCCAGCCAAGCCGCTTAAAAAGAATTCGGCGCTGGAGCTTAGAAAATTGCTGCCAAATCGTATTTAAATTTGGCCTCAGCTCTTCCCACGCGCTTTGCCACACCACACTATCCGTTGGCGCAGAGGGAAGGTGGTTGCGAATAAAACGAACCAACTTAGCTGGGCTTAAGTTTTTCGGCCAATCGGGTTGGCCTTCTCGCTTCCAGCGTGCTTGCATTGGCGGGAAGAGTGCTCTTGGGCCTACAACCTTAATCAAGCCTTGATGCCCTTGACCAACTAGGGCATTAATTGCATCTAGTGCGGTTAAGCCTCCGCCAAGCAAAATGATTTCTTCGTGAGCATGAATATTGCCGAGTTCCTGGCCCACCCAAGGATTCTCAATGAGTTGCAAAGGACCCGTAGTGGTCTGAGTATTTTGAACAGCGCAGGGCCAGATAGGTGGCGGGTTACCAGTTGCAATAATGACCTGCTGCGCAGCAATCGTCTTGAGCTTATCTGTCTCAAGACACCAATGCTCATTAGCCTTATATAGATTGCTTACTTTTGCATCAATACGATCGACCTGATCTGAGCCAAGCTCTTTGCTCACGAGCTCAGAAATATAGCGGCCGAAATCATAGCGCCGATAAAAGTAGCCCGCATCCGTTTGTGCTTCAGGGTCATCTATATGCACCTCAGCCCATCTTGCGAAATGTAATGGGTCCTCAGAAAAAACAGATGGTAGATCCTCGCGAACATTAAGCCGAAAAAAAGGGCTAATACAAGTATATGCATTCCCCTTGCCCAATACTCCAGGGCCAATTATGACAATCTTTGAAAAATGTATCCCCCTGCGCAAGAGATGAATCAAGGCAGTCGCGGCAGCAAAGCCATCTCCAATAATCGCAATTTCTTTTATGTCTTGTGTCATCAGGAGTTCATTAGAGTCAAAATCGAAACTTGCATTATTTTCTTTGTTCACCCCACTACGAAATGAGCAATTGAGTACTGAATAGCAGGGTTACTCCTCCCACGGGAATCTCTCACGATTTAATTCTTCCATAATTTCTCGTTTACTAGGAGCCCTTCTTCTGGTGGTGCTTGTTTCATTTTGAGGGGGATTCTGCGAATCATCATTGGATTCCAAATCTGAAAGTTCGGAAGCTGCCGTAGATTGTGGATTCATTGGTTTTACAGGTGCCATCAATGCCTAACTCCTAAACAACTGCCATTGCCATTTTTGCTCTAGCGGCATGTATTTTTCTATAGCTGTCAATCAAGCGATGATGTCTATCAAGACCCTCCAGTTTCATGCTTGTGGGATTCAAACCATAAAAGCGAATGGTTCCATCAACAGATCCAACTACGGCATCCATTCTCTCGCCGCCAAACATCCGACGCAAGTTAACTATGTAGTTATCAAGCTCTAAGTCGTCATCTAGCAAAATCTCTAATACCGCATTCAAGGCCTGATAAAACAATTTACGCTCGACAGAATTGTCGTTGTATTGAAGGAAAGCACCGACAAGCTCATGAGCCTCTTCAAACTGCCTCAAGGCAAGATGAATGAGTAGCTTTAACTCTAATACTGTTAGCTGGCCCCAGGGCGTATTTTCATCAAACTCGATACCAATCAAGGTGGCGATATCGCCGTACTCATCTAACTCATTATTTTCTAGGCGCTCAAGCAGGAGGCCTAAGCGGGCATCATCCAAATTGGATATATTCAAAATATCGGCGCGAAATAGCAGTGCTTTATTGGTGTTGTCCCAAACTAGATCTTCAATTGGGTAAACCTCGGAATAGCCGGGAACTATGATTCGACATGCGATTGCACCCAGCTGGTCATAGACCGCAACATAAGCTTCTTTACCAATAGATTTGAGAATGTCGAACAAGGTGGTCGCCTCTTCACCATTAGAGTCTTCGCCTTTGCCAGAAAAGTCCCACTCAACAAAATCGTAATCTGATCTTGCGCTGAAGAAACGCCAAGAGACGATGCCGCTCGAATCAATAAAGTGCTCAACAAAGTTATTGGGCTCAGTGACTGCTTCACTTGCAAAAGTGGGTGGTGGCAAATCATTGAGACCCTCCAAGCTGCGTCCCTGAAGTAGTTCGGTCAAACTCCGCTCCAACGCCACCTCTAAACTGGGATGTGCGCCGAATGAAGCAAATACTCCGCCTGTTCTTGGGTTCATCAAGGTAACGCACATGACTGGATATATGCCGCCCAGTGAAGCATCCTTTATCAATACTGGAAAGCCCTGCTCCTCAAGACTCTGGATGCCAGCCATGATGCCGGGGTACTTTGCGAGCACCTCTTGCGGAACATCTGGCAAAGCGATTTCACGCTCAAGAATTTCACGCTTAACTGCTCGCTCAAATATCTCAGATAAGCATTGCACTTGAGCTTCAGCTAGCGTGTTGCCAGCACTCATGCCATTGCTGACGTAGAGGTTTTCAATCAGGTTCGATGGAAAATACACAGTCTCACCATCGGACTGGCGTACATAGGGCAAGGAACAAATCCCACGCTCGCCATTACCAGAATTAGTGTCAATTAAATGTGAGCCACGTAACTCGCCGTCAGCATTAAAAATATTGAGGCAGTACTTGTCCAGTATTTCTCTAGGTAAGGCATCTTTAGGGCCCGGCTTAAACCAGCGCTCATTCGGATAATGGACAAAAGCGCCATGAGCGATCTCTTCACCCCAGAATGCGCCCGCATAGAAATGGTTATTGCTCAGTCGCTCAATGTATTCACCCAGGGCTGAAGCAAGGGCGCTTTCTTTCGTAGAGCCTTTACCGTTGGTAAAGCACATTGGTGAGTGTGCATCGCGAATATGCAAAGACCATACATTGGGGATTAAATTTCTCCATGAGGCAATTTCAATCTTAATTCCCAGGTTAGCCAACACACTAGACATATTGGCAATAGTTTGTTCTAAGGGCAAATCCTTACCAGCAATGTAAGTGTTTAAATTTGAATCTGGTTTTAAAGCCAATAAAGCTTGAGCATCCGCATCTAAATTTTTAACCACTTCGATAACAAACTCTGGGTTTGCTTGCACGACCTTTTTCACGGTGCAACGCTCAATGGAGCGCAAAATACCCTGACGATCATTGGCGGAAATGTCTTCTGGTAGTTCAACCTGAATTTTGAAAATCTGCTTGTAGCGATTCTCTGGATCGACAATATTATTTTGGGAAAGACGAATGTGCTCAGTTGAGATATTGCGCGTATCGCAATACAGCTTTACAAAATAGGCGGCACATAAGGCTGACGAAGCTAGGAAGTAATCAAAGGGGCCCGGGGCTGAACCGTCGCCCTTGTAGCGGATGGGCTGATCAGCAATTACCGTGAAGTCATCGAACTTGGCTTCAAGGCGTAGCTTATCGAGAAAATTAACCTTTATTTCCATGGGAATAATTCCGGAATGATGTGAGCGCTATTATTCGTCGCAACGGTGGTACTGTGTGCTGCGTCAACAGCATCAGAACGCGCCTTATTGCTCAGCTTTATTGCGTGAAGTATCGATTCCTAAAGCTTTTAGCTTGCGATATAGGTGGGTCCGCTCTAGGCCAGTGTATTCAGAAATCTTGGTCATACTGCCACCCATGATGATCATTTGATGCTCGAAGTAGGCTTTTTCGAATAAGTCCCTAGCCTCACGAAGCGGCAAATCAAAATAGGTTTTTGCAATCCCGCTGATGTACTCTCCGCTCTGCGCTTGTGAGGCTTGCTCACTGACTACCGCTTTAGGGCTTGGATTTGATGAAGGCGCCACCGCCACTTTTTCTTCGGCGGACTCAACATACTTAGGAGAGCTTTCTAATGCCTTGCTAACCGTCTTGAGTAGCTTTTGTAGTGCAATCGGCTTTTCTAGGAAATTGAGTGCGCCTATACGAGTAGCTTCAACAGCCGTATCAATCGTGGCATGCCCTGACATCATCACCACGGGCATAGTGAGCTGCCCAGTTTTAGACCACTCTTTCAATAAACTAATGCCGTCAACATCTGGCATCCAGATATCTAGCAAGACAAGATCTGGGCGCATTTGTTCGCGAATGGTACGCGCCTGCATAGCACTCTCGGCCGCATACACGGTATGGCCCTCATCCGTCAGAATCTCATTGAGAAGCTCACGAATTCCCATCTCATCATCGACCACTAAAATACTTGCCATTCTTATGCTGCCTCTTTTGCCAGATTCATAAACAAAATTGATACTTGCGCACCGATTACCTCATCCGTCTGCATGCGATTGCGGATTTCGATTTTGGCACCGTGATCATCTACGATTTTCTTCACCACCGCTAATCCCAATCCGGTGCCCTTACTCTTCGTTGTTACATAGGGCTCAAAGGCTCTTGCCAATATCTTAGCTGGAAAACCTGAACCGCTATCACTTATTGTTAAACGCACCGCATTTTGTGGCACACCATTCAATTCGCCATAAGGCACTAATTCTGTTTTTACTTCAACCGGCTCAGATTGATGAACGCTCTCAAGAGTAGCATCTTGCGCATTTTGCAAAAGATTGTGAATAATTTGTCTGAGTTGCGTAGAGTCGCCCATAATATTTGGGATGCGTGGGTCAAGCTGAGTCTTTATGGGGCTTCCTTCATACAAGCCCAGAATCTCTTGCGTCAAAGTATTGATCGAAACAGGCTTTAGTTGCGGACTTGGCGTCTTGGCAAAGTCTCTGAAGTCATTCACCATTTGCTTCATCGCTTGTACCTGACCAATGATCGTTTCCGTACTGCGATTCATCATTTCTTCCTGCTCAGGACTCAACTTGCCGGCCAACTTATGTTGCAACCTCTCTGCTGAGAGCTGTATGGGGGTAAGTGGGTTCTTAATCTCGTGGGCTAGACGTCTAGCCACCTCACTCCAAGCAATAGAGCGCTGCGCACTCACTACGTCAGTAATGTCATCAAAAACCACCATACGCAAATCTGGCGTCAATTCAGTTCCACGAATAAACAAAGTAACACCAAGCTCATTTTCAAACTCGTTTGTACTATGTAACTGAATCTGTTTTTGCCATACTGGCGCTGATGTATTTTGATCTTTTACTGTTTGTCCGCTCCCTGCGGCAACAGCCAGCTTCATAGTGGCAAAGCCCTCTTTAATAGCTTGGTCAAACTCGATAAGACTAGGGCTATCACTCAAAGGGCGGCCATCCATTTGCGTTAAATCTTGCCCAAAGATGCGATCAGCACCAGCATTGCTAGAAACCATATTGAATTTTTTATCAAAGATACAAACACCGGCAGTTAGGTTGCCCAATACTGTTTCCAAAAATGATTTGGACTCTTGTAGGGAAGTTCTAGTATCGGCAAGCTGACGGGTCATCACATTAAATTGGCGCGTCAGCATTCCCAACTCGTCGCCCGTATCTAACTCGGGCTTGGGTGATAAATCGCCCTGGGCAACAGCCTGCGTGCCCTTTAAAAGCATCAGCAGAGGCCGAGCCAGCTGACGGCCCAGAATTAAGGCCAAAGTAACAGCGACAAATAAAGCGAAGAACAAGGTGAGGGTCAAGGTACCCACAAACATTTTTCGTAAACCAGTCCGGCCCAATGACTTCTCTTGATAGTCGCTATAGGCGGACTCAACCGCAACAATATTCTTGGCTAACGGACCAGGAATGAATCGCACTAACTGCAAAAAATATTTATCGTCTACATCTTTACCGGTGGCCTGCTTTTTACGAACAATCGGCACAATCGCTCTGACCCGATAGCCGCGTTGACCATTATCTAATTCGATTTGATCTACAAAGGTGGAGCCCTTCTTTTTGAATGCCTCCATGATGACATCCGGGCTCGGTGGTGGTAAGTATTTTTTAGGCCTCGACTCGCTTGTCAAAATCAAATTACGCTGAATTCCAAACAGGCTAACCTCTTGAATGCCAAATTGATTGCGAATCTTCATTACCATTGCACCAACCTGCTCAGAGCTAGTGCCCGAGGGAACCGCTACGATTTGCTCGGCAATATAATTTCCCTCGGCCAGAATTTCTTCTTGGGCAACCCGCAAGGTAACTCGCCCTAATTCAAGGCCCGCGTCTAATGCGGACTCTACTTGAACATCGAACCAAGTTTCAATGCTACGGGATACGAACTGTAGAGAAACTCCATACAAAATTAATCCTGGAACAACGCCAACTAAAGCAAAAATCATTGCCAACTTTGCTACCAGTCGCGTTCCAAAGCGCCCTTTACGCCAACGAATCGCAATCACAATCACCAAGGTCAAAATCACCAAGGTCAGACAAATTCCAATCACTACATTAGCCGCATAAAGCCAAATAAAGTAGTTATCAAAAAACTCAGTGTTGGATGTTGCAATTGATAAGAGCGCTAACAATAAAAGGGCAAAGGCAGCAATCAACACCATAGCCGTGGGTAAGGCGCGTCTTTTCCAGGCGTCTTTCTCAAACGCATTTGACCCAATGAAGTCTAGAGATATCTTCATCGTTTAATCAAGTTAGGGCCATTGGGTGAAAACGGGAAGCGCACCCAATCACTTGTGACATTCCAATCGCGGTTGTTGATCGCATTTACCTGGAATGGCTTGGGCAACTTACCTAAATCTAAACTCATTCTTAACGCTGCAGTGTAGGACTTACTCGAATCAATTTGACCAATATCAATTACCCGCCAACCTCCAATACTTCCTACGGCCTGCAAAGCCTCAAATATATTTTTTGCAGAAAAGGTCAGGCCCTCGGAAGCAATACGATATTGCTGAGTCATTGGCTGATAAGAAAGGCGTATTGATCGCTGAGCAAGCACAGGTTTTTCATCAAACCAATACCAACGGGAGCGCGTTAGATCAAACTCAGTTTGAAAATATAAAACAACGCCTTTTTGAACCGCATCTTCTAAACCTGGCGTTAACTCAATCTTAAATGTGGCATTGAGAAGCCAATCGTTATCCACGCGTTCCAAATCGGCAGTTTTGAGCTTGATTCCCTCTGCGCTCGCCGCTACTGAAAATAGGCTCAGGGCTATCAAAATACAAAGGGTGAATTGTTTAATGCCTTGGCTCATGGCCCATTTTTCTTAAACAAAGCATAGTAAAAACCGTCATTTAGCTCAGTAGGCAAAATTTGCCCAGGTGCGTTCAATCGTAATGCATCAGCATGCTCTGCAGCAAACCATGTCGCCTGCTCTTCACCCTCTTCCGGGAACACGGAGCAAGTTACATATAAAAGTGTGCCGCCAATCTTCAGGATCTTCCAGGCTTGCTCCAAAATAGCACGCTGCCTTAGCTGCAAGGCCTTAATATCAGCTTCGCGCCGCAAAAATGGAATGTCGGGGTGCCTTGCAACAATGCCCGATGCCGAGCAAGGCGCATCTAAAAGAATTTTGTCAAATAACTTGCCATCCCACCATGCTGCCTTAGAGGCATCACCGCGCAGTATACGAACAGCATCAGACTGCAGACGCAAACGATCTAAATTGCCACCAATTTTTCCAAGGCGCTCACCATCCAACTCCAAAGCGGTCATCTCGCACTGCGCCAACTCCAGTAAGTGTGCGGTTTTTCCGCCAGGTGCGGCACAGGCATCCAATATGCGCTCTCCTGGTTTTGGATCGAGCAATACAGCAGCAATTTGCGCCCCCGCATCTTGAACAGAAACTGCACCGCTATAAAAGCCTGGCAAGTCTGACACTGGCACCGCCTCGTGCAATAACAAAGCTGAGTCCAATGTAACCCCAGCAACACTATTAATTGGTTCGGCAGCGATACCAGCTTGATGCAATAACTCTTGATATTCCTTGCGCGTGTGTTGTTGAACATTTACCCGCAAAATTAAGGGCGCCCGTTGAGCCTGCTGAATCAGCATAGCTTGCCAAGCCTTTGAGTAATTTCGCTTCAAACTAGCTCGCCACCAAGGCGGGAAAAACATGGGAATAGGATCTGGCCGATAAGGCTTTTCATTCTCAGCCTGCACCGCGAGGCTCACCTTGCGAAGCACTGCATTCACAAGACCCTTGGCATACATTGTGGGCTCGTATTCACTGCAAGCCTTTACAGCTTGATCAACGATTGTATGCACTGCATAACCCTTGCCATCCGATCCGCCCTGTAAAAACAAGGCAATCGCAACGCTTAATAAGTACTCCACCTCTGGAGGGGGTGTCTTTGGAATAAATTGTTGAATGAACTCGTGTGATCTCACCCACTTACGTAAAGCGTCAAAGGTAAGGCTTTGAACAATAGGTCGCTCATGGGCATCTAGTTGATCCAATACTTCGGTGAGCGATCGACCCACCATCACCTCACCAATTGCTTGCGCAGAAATAGTGATTGCTTCTGATAAAGGAAGACTGCGTGGTGTTTTTTGATCGGTCAAATTAATCTTTCTGGAACTGCATTGTTTTTTCCTGCGTACGATAGCTCTGCAAACAAGCGCTGGCAGCAATCTTTTTGCTGCCAGGCTTTTGCATTTCTAATATTTCAATCACGCCATCTCCACACTGAACATATACGCCATCCTCACTAAAGCCCAATACCTGCCCAGGAATGGCATCTTGGTATATTTGCGCCTTACTAGGCAAACAAGAATTCCAAAACTTCATTTGCTCGCCAGCCAAACTGCTAGTGGATCCAGGAAATGGATTGAATGCTCGAATACGTCGATCGATTTCTATAGCACTTAAGTGCCAGTCAATTTCCGCTTCACTCTTTAATATTTTTTCTGCATAAGTAACTCCCTCTATAGGCTGTGGAGCTCTCTCGATGGCGCTACCTTGATTTAAATCATTGAGAGTCTTGACCATCAACTTGGCACCTAAAGCCGCTAAGCGGTCGTGAAGTGATGCACTAGTTTCTTGAGGTGTAATTTTTAAATCGCCCACGAGAACGATATCGCCGGTATCAAGACCCGCATCCATTTGCATGATGCTCACACCCGTATCAGCATCACCACTTTCTATAGCGCGCTGTATCGGCGCTGCACCGCGCCACCTTGGCAACACAGAGGCGTGAATATTAAAACAGCCATGCCTACCATTCTGAGAAGCAAGATCCAGAATGACTTGGGGAAGAATGAGTCCGTAAGCAACAACCACCATTGCATCAAAGTCAATGCTAGATAAATGTTGAAACGCCTCTTGCGCTGCCATACTTTTTTGTAAGTCTGCATGGTTCTGCTTAAGCGTTACAGGTTGCAATACCGGAATATTTTTTTCTTGAGCAAATACTTTTACAGGGCTCGCTTGAAGATGCATGCCGCGACCCGCACGACGATCAGGCTGAGTTAACGCTAGCACAATGTGATGGCCAGACTCTTCTATTGCACGCATTGCTTGTGCAGCAAACTCCGGGGTGCCAGCAAAAACAATTTTCATTGGGCGCTTAGCGCTCGCCTACTAATTCTTTTGCGCGCTTTTTCATTTTGAGGGAAATACGATTACGCTTCAACATGGAGAGGTACTCAACAAATACTTTGCCTTGCAAGTGATCCATCTCATGCTGCAAACAAACTGATAGCAGGCCGTCTGCCTCAACTTCAAATTCTTTGCCATTAATATCGAGCGCCTTCACTCGAACGACTGCTGGGCGGTCTACTTCATCATAATATTCAGGCACGGAGAGGCAGCCTTCGCGCCAAGATTTTTTTTCTGGACTTGCCCAAACCAACTCTGGATTAATGAACACCATGAGTTGATCTTGATTATCTGAAACATCAATCACAACAATGCGCTCATGAACGTCCACCTGAGTTGCAGCCAAACCAACTCCGGGAGCTTCGTACATTGTCTCGGCCATATCAGCCACAATTTTTTTAATGCGTGCATCCACCAGCGCTACAGGTTTGGCAACCTTGTGTAGGCGTGGGTCTGGATAACAAAGAACGGTTAATAAAGCCATATCGGAATTATCCAACAGAGTAATCAGACTGTCCCGATAGTTCTTTGTAGCCCCATGCCGAAAATTGCCATATGCGCACAAGCAAAAAATCCAACATCATCCAAATTCATCGAAATACACCCGATTACCCAGTTCGGCTCTTGGATTTATCCGACCCGCCCAATTCACTCTATATATATGGAGATATTCGCCTCTTAAATTTACCCATGATTGCCATCGTGGGGTCACGTGCCGCCAGCCCAGAGGGGCTTAGGAACGCTCATAATTTTGCGCAGGCCCTATCTGCGGAGGGGTATCTTATTGTTTCCGGACTAGCCCGGGGCATTGATGGGGCGGCTCACCGAGGCGCCCTCAGATCAAATGGGGGGCATTTAACCATAGCAGTATGCGGTAGCGGGCTCGATATCGTGTACCCGCCAGAGCATTTAGGCTTGGCTCAAGCAATCTCTCAGGGCGGGCTCTTGGTGTCTGAGCTAGCCCCAGGGCTGGGGCCAAAAGCTTGGCACTTTCCACGCAGGAACCGCATTATTGCGGCCCTATCTCTTGGAATACTCGTGATAGAGGCAGCCGAGCGCTCTGGCTCCCTCATTACAGCTAGATTGGGCTGTGAACTGGGTCGTGAGATTTTTGCGATTCCCGGATCAATACACAGTCCACTCTCTAAGGGCTGTCATCAACTACTTCAGCAGGGGGCCAAGCTAGTGCAATCCCCACAAGATATTCTCGAGGAGCTGCCAAAATGGTCAAAAACCCCATTTAAAGGCCCCTAAAGGGTTATTTTAAGAAAAATAAGGGCTTAAGCAGGGTCTTACCGAACCCCTAAAAATGAGGTTTTTGGACTTTTGTCAATTTATCGGTTAATAATAAAAAAGGGTGTGGCAATGGTCGGGCCAGGATCTGGTTTAAATTGGTCACCCGTTTTCACCGATTAAAAACATCATTTCAAGCTCAAATTTAGGCAAAACGCGTGGCAACTAAAGCATCTACCAAAAAAAGCAGTCCCAAGGCATCAAGCGTTGATCATCCTAAGGCCTTGATCATTGCGGAAAAACCTTCCGTTGCAAATGACATTGCCAAGGCCCTAGGTGGCTTTACTAAATATGAGGACTATTTCGAGAGCGATGACTTTGTTATCTCCTCTGCAGTTGGCCATCTATTAGAAATTGCCGCACCTGAAGAATTTGATGTCAAGCGCGGCAAATGGTCGTTTGCTAATCTTCCAGTTGTGCCGCCCTATTTTGACTTACGCCCGATCGCTAAAACTGAATCGCGACTGAAAGTGTTGCAAAAGCTCATTAAGCGCAAAGATATTAATCAACTCATTAATGCATGTGACGCGGGTCGCGAAGGCGAGTTGATCTTCCGCTTAATTGCGCAGCATGCAAAAGCACCACAGGCCATTAAACGACTTTGGCTGCAATCCATGACGCCAGCAGCAATTCGCGATGGCTTTGCCTCCCTGCGCAGCGATACCGACATGCAGCCTCTCGCAGATGCAGCACGCTGCCGCTCTGAGGCGGATTGGCTAGTTGGTATCAACGGTACGCGGGCGATGACCGCGTTTAACAGCAAAAGTGGTGGGTTCTTTCTGACGACAGTTGGTCGCGTGCAAACACCAACACTATCAATCGTAGTTGAGCGTGAAGAACTCATTCGGAAATTTATTTCCAAAGATTATTGGGAAGTAAAAGCAGAATTTATTGCTGCAGCTGGCGTATACGAGGGACGCTGGTTTGACCCTAAGTTTAAGAAAGATGTTGCGGCTCCAGATACTCGTGAGAATCGCCTCTGGAGTGAAGCTGCCGCACAAAGCATTGTGGCTGCTTGTCGCGACAAAAAAGCGAGCGTCAAAGAAGAGGCTAAACCAGCAACTCAATTAGCACCCCAACTATTTGATTTAACGAGCCTGCAACGTGAGGCAAATGCACGCTTTGGCTTCTCTGCTAAAAATACTTTGGGCTTAGCCCAGGCGCTTTACGAGCGCCATAAAGTGCTGACCTATCCACGTACTGATGCCAAGGCCCTGCCTGAAGATTATTTGGATACCGTGAAGCAAACGATGGAAAACCTGGCTGAGAACTCACCAGAATATCGCTCCTTTGCTAAACAAATCTTACAAGGCGATCCTAAGGATCCAAAAGCCAAGGCAGGGTATGGCTGGATCAAACCAAACAAACGTATTTTTGATAACTCAAAAATATCCGATCACTTTGCAATTATTCCCACTCTAGAGTCTCCAAAGACCCTGAGTGAGCCGGAGCAAAAACTGTATGACTTAGTTGTCCGCCGCTTCTTGGCAGTGTTTTATCCTGCAGCTGAGTTCCGTGTCACTACTCGCATCACCGAAGCATCGGGGCATCACTTTAAAACTGAAGGTCGCGTACTGGTCACACCGGGTTGGCTAACGGTATATGGCAGATCTAACCAAGCGGATGATGAGTTAGTGGCAGTGCAGGAAGGTGAAACCGTCCAAAATGAATCTATAGCGGCGATCCCATTAAAAACAAAACCGCCAGCGCGCTATACCGAAGCAACCCTGTTATCAGCAATGGAAAGTGCTGGTAAATGGGTGGATGATGATGATATGCGTGAAGCGATGGCTGAAAAAGGTTTAGGTACACCCGCCACTCGCGCTGCCATCATTGAAGGTCTGTTAGCAGAGAAATATATGGTGCGCGAAGCACGGGAGCTAATACCCACAGCCAAGGCATTCCAATTGATGACACTCTTGCGTGGCCTGGATGTTGAAGAATTAACGCGGCCCGATCTCACGGGTAGCTGGGAAAACAAACTTTCCCTTATTGAGCGTGGCGAGATGAATCGCGACACCTTCATGCAGGAAATTGCGCAGATGACGCAACGCATCGTCAAGCGGGCTAAGGAGTATGACAGCGATACTATTCCAGGTGACTATGCAACGATGTCTACGCCGTGTCCTCACTGTAAAGGTGCCGTTAAAGAAAACTATCGCCGTTTTGCGTGCGAGAAGTGTGGATTTACGATTAGCAAAACCCCGGGTGGCCGTGCATTTGAGTATCCCGAGGTGGAAGAGCTGCTGCGAGAAAAAACGATTGGGCCTCTACAGGGATTCCGCAGCAAGATGGGTAGACCATTTGCGGCAATTATTAAGTTAAGTGAAATCCCTGAAGATGATGCTGATTATCCAAACGCAGGCTTTAAGCTTGAGTTTGATTTTGGCAACACTCAAGAAGATGAATCTGAGGCAATCGACTTTACTGGCCGACAAGCTTTAGGTGTATGTCCAAAGTGTTCTGGCGCTGTATACGAAGATGGCATGCGCTACTTATGCGAAAGAAATACTGGCCCAGAAAAGTCATGTGATTTCAAAACTGGCAAGGTTGTTTTGCAACAAGAAATTTCGGCTGAGCAAGTTCAAAAATTGCTGACTGAGGGCAAAACCGATTTGTTAACCAATTTCAAATCTAACCGTACTGGCCGTGGCTTTAAGGCCTATCTTGCCTTGGGCGCAGATGGAAAAATTGGTTTTGAATTTGAGGCTAAAGCACCCAAAGCGGGGGCCGCAGCCAAAGCTCCAGCAAAGAAGCGGGCGGGTGCAAGTGCCGCCACCAAGTCTGTAGCAAAACCCAAGCGAGCCAGCAAAGCGAAGTCATCTTCGAGCACTTGAGCAGTAATGAGCTTGGCAGCTAAAGCTGACCAAAGAGCGCCTCTCGACCCCAGGGCTGTTGCCAAAAATATTCCTGGGCGTTGAGTGAGTGCGCCAATGATCGGCAAGCGGTCACCAGCAACACAGCGAACACCCACAAAGCTTCCCGCCTTTTGAAGTTGATCGACCTCACCCTCTGGGTAATTCAACAACCCTTTTGCCTGCTGGCGATTAAAGTCATCACTTGAATTCCAGTCTTGAAGATCCGATTCACCCTCATCAAAACTAGAGCCCACCATCCATTGATAATTTCCATTGGGCAGCCTCTTGGCTGGTAAACAATAGCCATCCCCTGAAATAGCAGTGCGAGATAGTTTTGGTGCCCACGAACTATTTTCATCAATGGAAAAAATACTGAGCTGTCCTCGTACTGGCCTTAAGGGAAGTCGTACGCCTATGCTAGATACCAAGCTTTTAGTTTCTAGTGCTGCTGCAACAATGACTTTGCCAGCAGTCATGATGGGCTTGTCTTGAGAGTTAACTAACTGCCAACCCGCATCGACTTTTTCTAGCCTAGCGACAGAGGTATTCCAACAACAAGTCAGTTTTGAATGGGGCTGTAGCGCGCCTTGTGTTGCCTCGGATAAGTTTAGTGACGCACCCCGTGGAAGCCAAATCCCGTCTTGATTAATGCCGCAGATTTTCAATGCCTCATCTGCATCAAGCGCTTGGGCCATGCCCTCATCGAGATCAAGTGATTTCAGATAAGCGGAGACATCATCGCGACAAAAGACTTTATCTCTCTTATTTGGCTGAAAAATGCCATGCTGATTCCAAGTCTGACCCCAGCGAGCCTCTGCCATCAAAAATGCAATGCGAGTTAAGCGCAGTAAGCGGGGGGCACCTCGTCCAACATGCGGATGGGCAATAGCAAAGGCGTGGTTGGAACATGCAGATGCGGGATGAGATGCGGCATCAACAATACAAACCGCCTGATTACGCTCGAGCAACTCTTTGGCAATGATCGCGCCCGCGATACCAGCCCCAATCACCACAATGTCATGGTGTTGGGGTGAGGTCATTAAATAACGATACTTTTAAAAAGGCTTCTCAACATCTAGGGGATGCCTAGGCGTTTAAGCGCTTCTCAATTTTGCTGCGCGCCTCGATCAACTCTTTTGGTAAACGCTCACCTAAATGCGCAAATAACTCCGAATGAAGTTCGAGCTCACTTTTCCAGTCATCAACAGCAACCGTAATCGCTTTTTCAAACTTGTCTACTGAGTAATCGAGACCATTCCAATGCATATCAGCATGCTCTGGACAAATACCAAATACAGTTTCCTTGCCTTTAGCTGTGCCTTCAGCACGACCCAAGATCCAAGAAAGTACGCGCATGTTTTCGCCAAAACCAGGCCAAACAAATTTACCATTTTCATCTTTGCGGAACCAGTTTACGCAATAGATCTTTGGCAATACAGCGCCTTCAGCGGCAAGCTTGCTACCGATGTTCAACCAGTGTTGGAAGTAGTCGCTCATGTTGTAGCCAGCAAATGCAATCATGGCAAATGGATCACGACGAACAACGCCGACTTGACCAGTAATCGCGGCAGTAGTTTCAGAGCCCATTGTTGCTGCCATGTAAACACCCTCTACCCAGTCACGCGCTTCACTTACCAAAGGAACTGTATTTGAGCGACGGCCGCCAAATAAGAATGCATCAATCGCTACACCCTCAGGATTATCCCAATTAGGATCGACTGCAGGGTTGTTAGTGGCAGCTACAGTGAAGCGTGAATTTGGGTGAGCGGCTTTACGACCAGCGGCGCCATCGGCAGGAGTCCAATCCTTGCCCTGCCAGTCAATTAAATGTGCTGGGGGTGTATCAGTTAAACCTTCCCACCAAACATCCCCATCATCAGTTAAACCAACGTTAGTGAAGATCACGTCTTGATTTAATGAATCTAAGCAGTTTGGATTGGTTTGGCGATTTGTTCCTGGAGCAACACCGAAGTAACCAGACTCTGGGTTGATCGCAAACAAACGCGTCTTACCCGTTACGGCATCTTTGCGCGGCTTGATCCATGCAATGTCATCACCGACCGTAGTAACCTTCCAACCCTCGAATCCCTTTGGAGGAATCATCATGGAGAAATTGGTTTTACCGCAGGCTGATGGGAATGCTGCAGCAATATGATATTTTTTGCCTTCAGGTGAAGTCACGCCCAAGATCAACATGTGCTCAGCCAACCAACCTTGGTCGCGGCCCATATTGGATGCAATACGTAATGCAAAACATTTTTTACCCAACAAAGCGTTACCACCATAACCGGATCCGAAAGACCAAATCTCACGAGTCTCTGGGTAGTGCACGATGTACTTGGTTTTATTGTTAGGCCAAGCGACGTCTTTTTCACCTGCGGCCAATGGCTTGCCAACAGTGTGGATGCAAGGAACGAACTCACCAGTGGCGCCAAGCTGATCAATCACTGCTTTACCCATGCGAGTCATCAAACGCATGTTGATAGCAACATACGGGCTATCAGAAAGTTCAACGCCAATGTGCGCAATTGGAGAGCCAATTGGGCCCATAGAGAATGGCACTACATACATGGTTCTACCGCGCATGCAACCATCAAACAATGGTTGGAGGGTTGCGCGCATTTCGCTTGGCTCTACCCAATTATTGGTTGGGCCTGCATCTTCTTTATTTGTAGAGCAAATAAAGGTGCGGTCTTCTACTCGAGCTACGTCATCAGGATCTGACAGTGCCAAGAAAGCATTTTTGCGCTTAGCAGGATTGAGGCGCTTAAATACACCTGCATCTACCAACAACTCACAAAATTCATCGTACTCAGCCTGGGAACCATCGCACCAGCGAATTTTGTCTGGCTTGGTTAAGGCGGCTATATCCGCAACCCATTGAATCAATTTCTGGTTTTTTACGTATTCAGGCGTATTGGTGTTGATAGTCATGTGAATCCTATGAAATGTAATATTTTTGATCGCATTATTTTAACATTTTGGGCATCTTTTTCATGAATAAGCCCGCCATGAATAAACCCTTTATTTGCCAATACAAAACTGGCTAAATATCTTGCCTAAAAGGTCGTCCGGGAGAAGTTTCCCAGTAATTTGTCCGAGCTGATCTTGCGCCAATCGAAGCTCTTCTGCAAATAACTCCAGCGATATATTGCCATTCGCGGCAAATTGTTGGGATTGCTCCAAGTGGGTAGCAGCCCTATCCAGGCAGTCTAAGTGCCGCCTACGCGCCACAATCACGCCCTCTTGAGACCCGCCCCAGCCCGCCAGCTCCAGAATTTTCTGCTTTAAGATCTCGATACCCTGGCCCGTCTTGACTGAAATAAACAAGGATTGCTTTTCAGTTTGATCAGAAATCGGGCTGTTTGCCAATAAATCCAACTTGTTATTGACTTCCAGCACAGGGCACCTTGGGGGGATTGCTGTCAATATTTTGGTTTTGAGCTCCAAAATCTCGGTGTTAGCATCTGCTTCTGAAGAGCTTGGGTCTTGCAGAAAAATAACTAGATCTGCTGCCTCAATAGCCTCCCATGATCTTTCAATGCCCTTTGCCTCAACTAGATCAGTGGTCTCGCGCAAGCCCGCGGTATCAATGATGTGCATAGGAACACCGCCGATGGTAATGCTCTCCTTGACACGATCTCTTGTGGTTCCGGCAATAGGCGTAACAATAGCGACCTCTTCACCAGCCAAGCGATTTAAAAGGGAGCTTTTGCCAACGTTAGGCGCACCAGCCAAAACCAACTGAATGCCATCACGCAAAATCTTGCCCTGTTTTGCCCCCTCTCTTAGCGCATGTAACTTGTGCATTACAGCGCTAAGGCGTTCACGGGCCTGAGCATTCTCTAAGAACTCAATCTCTTCCTCGGGAAAATCCAGGGTGGACTCCACCAAAATACGCAGCTGGGTAATCTCTTCAATCAGGCCGTTGATGTCGTTTGAAAAAACTCCTTGTAAGGAGCGTGCTGCGCCGCGTACCGCCGCTGCGCTTTGCGCATCAATTAAATCTGCAATCGCCTCGGCTTGGGCTAAATCGATTTTGTTATTCAGGTAGGCTCGTAAAGAAAATTCGCCAGGCTCAGCAATTACCAGTCCCTGGTCTTTGCCTAACTCAAGGCATCGTTTCATGACCAACTCTAAAAGTTGTGGTCCGCCGTGACACTGCAACTCTAAGACATCTTCACCTGTAAAAGAGGCGGGGGCTGAAAAGTAAATGGCAAGAAGTTGGTCTATCGATTCACCCTGTGCATCTCGAAGGGTCAGTAGATTAGCCTGCCGAGGTGGAAGCACCTTATTAAATAAGGCCTTGGTTATCGGCAATAGTTGTGGCCCACTAATGCGGATGACGCCAACACCAGCCTTGCCTGGTGCAGTGGCAAGCGCAATGATGGGGAGCTTTCTCGTCATCATTGCGGGTGCTCCTTATTATGTTTCAGTAGCTAAAATTTATTTAGCTAACTTCTTCCCAAACATTTGATTGATCTGCCATTGTTGAGCAATCGACAGCAAATTATTCACTACCCAATACAAGACTAAGCCTGCAGGGAAGAAGAAGAACATGACCGAGAATACTAAAGGCATATACATCATGATCTTTGCCTGAACTGGATCTGGTGGTGTTGGATTAAGTTTAGTTTGCACAAACATGGAGGCTGCCATGATGATTGGCAAAATTCCAATTGGAATTGAGCTTAAGCCAATCAAATCACTAATTGATGTGTCTGGCAATGAGAGGTCATGGACCCACAAAACCCAAGGGGCGCCGCGCAACTCGACGGACGACAATAAAACCCAATATAGGGCGATAAATACTGGGATCTGAATCACCACCGGCAAGCAACCACCTAATGGGTTGATCTTTTCTTTGCGATACATCTCCATCATGGCCTGATTCATTTTCTGCGGCTCGCCCTTGAACTGCTCTTTCATGGCAACCAAGCGAGGCTGCACTTCCTTCATACGCGCCATCGATTTGTAGCTTGCAGCTGAGAGTGGGAAGAACACCAGCTTAATTAAGATGGTTAATAGAATGATTGACCAACCCCAGTTGCCAACATAAGAGTGGATATTGTCCAGAAGCCAGAAAATAGGTTTCGCCAAAATAGTGAGGTAGCCATAATCTTTAAGCAACTCAAAACCTGGGGCAATTGTTTCTAACATGCGCTCTTCTTGCGGACCAACAAATAATTTGGCCTTTTCTACAACAGTAGAGCCTGCGGGAACTACTCCCAGAGGGGTTTGCATACCAATGCGATATAAATTGTTGTCAATTTTGTTGGCGTAAATATCGCGTACTGCCTTATCACTTGGAATCCATGCGCTTGCAAAATAGTGTTGCACCATAGCAATCCAAGCTGGCTCACCGGCAGCTACCTGAGTAGGAATGGTAATTTTGTTCTTATCTATTGCTGTGAACTCGAGCTTATTAAACTTTTCTTTATCCGTGTAAGCTGCCGGTCCAGTAAATGTGCTTGCTGAAAAGGCGCCATCAAAGGGGCCGATTTTTTGTTCTTGGGAGGCGTCGCGAACGATCTCTGTGTAAAGAACAAGCGGATTGGGATTGTTACTAGCTTGAGTAACGCGGTGTCCAACATCCACAACATAGCTTCCTGGGTTCAGGATGAAAGTTTTTTCAAGCTTAACGCCATTGCGCTCACTAGCCAAAACAATGTATGGGCGCCCAGATTCGTCTTTACCCGACTGAACCAATTTGAAAGTGCTGGTGTGATTTGGAAGGTCGCTATTTAAAGATATCAAACCAGATCGTGCAAAATATTTATGTGTAGCCGTGTACTGAAATAACTCAACAGGCTTATTTTCTGGTGTAAAAGATTTTAGTAATCTTGCGTCAACGACATTTGCACCGCTTGAGCTAATTTTCAACACGAGAACATCGTTCTGTAATGTGAATTTTTCCGCCCCCGCCATTGCATCGCCATTAACAATTGGTGTTGTTGCTATGACTGGTGCACTGGACAATTGGGCCGGTACATCAGCCTTGCTCGTGGCCGCAGGATTATTAGCGGGTGTTGGGGTTGTTGTTAAGGGCCCACCAAACATCGATGGCTTTCCTTCGTGAACCTGCCAGTTGTTGTACAACAACAAGCCTGACATGGAGAAGACCGCCCAAAGAATTGTTTTTTTAAAGTCCATTTGCATTCACTTAATGATGATGAGGTGTTGGTTTTACTGCGGGGTCGTGTCCGCCCTGTGACCATGGATTACAACGCAAAATGCGCCACACCATCAGTCGAAGACTTTTTAAAACTCCATAGTTGGCAAAGCAGTCACAAGCATATTGTGAACACGAGGGTATAAATTTACAGTGCATTCCGACGAAGGGGCTGAGGGTAATTTGATAAAGCCTCACAACCTTAATGGCCAGCTTGTTTAGTAGGCGCACTTAAATTAGCTCCGCAATTTGCGTGCGCAGGCCTACTTTTTCTTTGCTTCGGAGTCTGCCGCGCGTTTCGCGCCCAATTGGTTTTTTTAGCTTCACCACAACATCACTATTGAGATTTGTTGCTTGGGCGCCCCTGATCAGCTCGCGGATCATGCGTTTTAATTGATTGCGATCTACCGCTCGTTTAGCTAGTTTTTTAGCTACCGCAATGCCCAAATCTGGTTTTGCTTCTTGATTCGGAGATGCCAAATACAAACCCCAACACAAACTTGTCTTGGGGCGTGTTTTTAGTAACTCAGAAATCCTGGCGCTATTCAACTGCTAAATTAAACGGCGAGGCGTTTGCGACCTTTAGCACGGCGAGCATTTAATACTGCGCGTCCACTCTTGGTTTTCATACGAATACGAAATCCGTGGGTGCGTTTACGACGTGTTACTGAGGGTTGGTATGTTCTTTTCATGATTCATCCTGCAAAACCCAGTATTTTCCTTGTTGCTCGGCAAAAGGTCAACCGCTGAAGAGGAATATATAGGTATTTTTCTCTATTTATTTGGTAATAACTCAATAAATCATTAATTTATATAGGTTTTTTTCTGTTGTTCACAAGTTATCCACAGGTTTTCCACCTTTTTCAAGCTTGTGGATAACTTTATGGGATCGCTACAATGAATCCTCCAAAAATATGAGCAACCTACAGAATCCTATTACTTTGAACTCACCTAGCCCATTGGGATTTTGGGACGGCGCACTTGGTGCGCTTGCTCGCGAGCTTTCCCCCCAACAATTTAAAACCTGGATTCAACCCTTAAACTTGGTTTCCTTTGATGAAAGTGAGCAATCACTCGTAGTGGGAGCGCCAAACAGATTCAAGCTTGATTGGATTAAGAAAACTTTTTCCGACCGCCTCCAAGAGTTGGCAGATGCCTATTTTGGTCGCCCAATCAATCTTAGTTTTGTGCTTAGTGTTGAAGGGTCAAGCACCCAAAAAGTGGGGGTCACCCCAACTCAAGAGCCGATTGAGCCGCAAGAATTCGTCGTTGCCACAGACAACAACTCCACAGAAGAGCAGGCTTTTGAGATTGAGGATCACTCCAAACTAAATCCCAACCTTACTTTTGATACCTTTGTGACTGGTAAGGCGAATCAACTGGCAAGAGCTGCTTCGATCCAGGTTGCCCATAACCCCGGCACTTCATATAACCCCATGTTTTTATATGGGGGGGTAGGTTTGGGTAAAACCCACCTTATTCATGCGATCGGGAATCACCTTTTAAAAGAAAAGCCTAACGCCCGGATTCGATACATTCATGCCGAACAATATGTTTCGGACGTGGTTAGGGCCTACCAGCAAAAAGCTTTTGATCGTTTTAAGCGCTATTACCACTCCCTTGACCTACTGTTAATTGATGACATTCAATTTTTCAGTGGTAAATCAAGAACTCAAGAGGAGTTTTTTTACGCCTTTGAGGCACTTTTAAGTAATAAGGCCCAGGTCATTATTACAAGCGACACCTATCCAAAAGAAATGGCTGGTATTGATGACCGCCTTATTTCCCGCTTTGACTCCGGCTTAACTGTAGCTATTGAGCCTCCAGAGTTGGAGATGCGGGTTGCCATTTTGATGAAAAAAGCTCTAAGTGAAGGCATTCCTATGAGTGAGGATGTGGCTTTCTTTGTCGCCAAACACCTTAGATCTAATGTTCGAGAGCTAGAGGGGGCCTTGAGAAAGATTTTGGCATTCGTTCGCTTTCATGGCAAAGAGGTCACGATTGAGGTGGCTCGTGTGGCCCTAAAAGATCTTTTGTCTATACAAAACCGACAGATATCAGTCGACAATATACAAAAGGCGGTTGCCGATTTCTACAGCATCAAAGTTGCGGACATGTATTCCAAGAAGCGCCCCGCAAACATTGCCCGCCCAAGGCAAATTGCTATGTTTATGGCGAAAGAGTTAACCCAAAAAAGCTTGCCAGAGATTGGTGAACTATTTGGGGGGCGCGATCACACCACCGTTCTACACGCTGTTCGGAAGATTGGCGAAGAACGATCTCATGATGGGCAGCTGAATCATGAGATCCACGTTATTGAGCAAACCCTAAAATCTTAAGTTTTTTGCCTGTGGATAAGGTTGTGGATAGCTCAATGAATAAGTTTGGGGATTGCTTGTGGATAAATTGTGGAAAGATGGCGCTTCATGCAAAAATAGGGTGTTGATAAAAAGTTATCCAA